>NZ_DATCSD010000027.1:0-14595 GCF_036568665.1 Ohtaekwangia sp.
TCGCATCGGCTGGACTATACCGGGCAAGTTCAAAGAACGCGTTATGCGTTTGAAGCGGATGCACTCTGTTTCTACCAATACATTAACACAGGCAGCGGTTGCTAATTTTCTAAGCAATGGCCGCTATGAATTACACCTGCGCCACTTGCGCAAAGCGCTCCATACACAATCGCTGCGTTATCTTCAGGCGTTGTCTGAATATTTTCCGGATGATACACGTGTTACTCGTCCACAAGGTGGCTTTACACTGTGGATTGAAATGAATAAAAAAATCAACGCTTTCAAGCTGCACAAGCGCGCATTGAAACATAATATAGGTATTGCTCCGGGACAAATATTCTCTACGCAGGGACGATTCGAGAATTGTTTCAGACTGAGCTATGGCGCTCCGTGGGATGATAAAATTGAAGAAGGCATTAAAATATTAGGGAAACTGGTGCGAGAATGGAAGTGATCGGGCGATCACCGGTATATACTCTTATACACCTTCTCGCAAAAAGATACTGTTTCCTTTGTCGGACGGATCTCTAAAACTGTTGCAGAATTTTTTCCGCATTAATGCTGGCCGATATTTTTGTTCGATAATCTGCCACACTGCCAGAAGAAGAATCCAAAAAACACCATTATCGAGATAAAGACATAAACCATAATTATACAGTGGTTAAATTCTATACCAAAGATGCCAGCTTTAACGTTGAAGGGCGCGGGTGTCTTTTCGCATCACGCACAGAAGTAAGTTCGGCAAGGCTTTTGCAACTTTTGCGTACACAACCTTCTGTGTAATTAACTATTTCTATTAAACCTTAACTCCTTATCTTGCACGCTTGTTTATTTGAAAACCAACGAATTATGATAAAACAGATTTTCCGACTCGGGTTCTTTGTTACAACGAGTTTGTTAACCGTTCATGCTTATGCTTTCCAGACCGAAAGTTCACAACAAGATACAATTACTGCTCCTTCGGATTGGTTCTTACGCGATCCGGAGACTGATCATATCCAGGGCCTCAGTGTAGAAAAAGTATACGGAACGCTGTTGAAAGGCAAACCTTCCAAAACGGTATTGGTAGCAGTTATCGATTCGGGTATAGACATTAATCATGAAGATCTGAAAGACATTATCTGGGTTAATGAAGATGAAATTCCTGGCAATGGTATAGATGACGATAAGAACGGATACATCGATGATGTAAACGGATGGAATTTTATCGGTGGGAAAAATGGCAATGTGAATGAAGATACTTATGAGGTAACACGTGAGTATGCCCGCCTTAAACCGAAATATGAAAACGCAGACGAGAAAAAACTCTCTAAAAAAGATAAGGTTGAGTACGACTACTGGAAAACCGTGCAGGCTAAATATGATCGCGATTTCGAATTTAACAAAACACAATACGAACAATACAATCAGCAATACGAGCTGTATAGAAATGCACTCGGCACAATTGATTTCTGCGACAGCCTCCTCGAAGCATCATTGGGTAAACCGGTTCGCAAGTCATCACTCACTTCTGTAAATGCTACCAACGATACGATTCGTTTTGCGAAAGAAACATTATCGAAAGTATTGGAGAATGTAGATGGAGATATACTGGTAAGTGAATTTATTGATGAACTGAAAGGCTATATCGGCCAGCTCGAAGAAGGTGTTGACCATTATCGTGTAGCGGTGGAGTATGGCTATAGTCTTACATTTAATTCTCGCACTGTTGTTGGTGATGATCCTAAAAATCTCACCGAGAAAAATTATGGTAACAACGATGTGAAAGGTCCGGATGCACGCCACGGTACACACGTAGCGGGTATCATCGGAGCCAACCGTAAAAATACAATTGGTATAAAAGGTATAGCAGATAATGTGCGCATCATGTCAGTACGTGCTGTACCAAATGGCGATGAGCGCGATAAAGATATAGCCAACGCTATTATCTATGCGACTGACAATGGTGCGAAGGTTATTAACATGAGCTTTGGTAAAGCATTCTCGCCTAACAAGGAGCTGGTAGATAAAGCCGTGAAGTATGCTGAATCAAAAGGTGTATTGCTGGTGCATGCTGCCGGCAATGATGGCGAAGACACCGATGTAGAATCCAATTATCCGAACCGTAAATTTTTAAAAGGTGGTGAAGCCAAAACATGGCTGGAGATTGGAGCATCATCGTGGGGTGCCGATGAAAACTTTGTAGGTTCTTTCTCTAATTACGGAAAGAAGTCAGTAGACCTTTTCTCACCAGGGGTACAGATATACTCTACTACACCTGAAAATACATATGAAGAATTACAGGGAACCAGCATGGCGAGCCCTGCAGCCGCTGGTGTAGCTGCGATCATCTTCTCCTATTTTCCTGATCTTACGGCTGCACAGGTTAAAGATGTACTTCGTGAATCGACACGCAAGTTTGATGGCCTGAAAGTGACTAAACCTGGTTCGCAAGACAAAGTTCCTTTCAGTCAGTTGAGCAGTACAGGTGGTTTAGTGAATGCTTACGAGGCTGTAAAGTTCGCAGCATCGCTAAAAGGTAAACCTGCTGGTAAGTAGCGTACAGAAAACGTTCGATAACGATACAAAAAGTGCTGAAGAAAAAAATCTTCAGCACTTTTTATTTATACCTATAGCTAAAAATCCCGCGTCTGGTGGTATAGCTTTGTTCAATAATTACCGACATGTATACCGACTTATCGTGTAACCCCGTGTTATAACCTTGCATTTGGATTTTTAGCACTGCATAAAAAATCCGCCTTTACGCGTGTGCCGTGGCGTATAGCGAACAGGTAGCTTTCCTATATACTAAAGCCCCTGTTATGAAGTCGTTCTTTAAAATCCAGGCCACAGCACTCTTGCTGTTATTGTCTTTTCAGACACTGCTCTCCGCTCCTGCCAAGTCAGGGTTCTATATTCCGGATCACATTCAGGAAGTATCGATGCGATACAAGAATGTAGATCAACTGATCTTATTACCGGTCGTGATCAACGATTCAATACAAGTCAATCTTATACTCGACACGGGTTGCCGGAATCTTGTATTGTTTGGAAGACGCTTTCAGAAGTTATTTAAACTGGAGCACGACAAGAAAGTGCAGTTCTCCGGGCTTGGCGCAGGCCGGCCGGTAAACGGAGTGCTATCGCTCAGTAACAAAGTTTCTATTGATGCTGTGTTAGGCGAGATGATACCGGTAGTAATTATACCGGAGCAAAATCTGTTCAGTGCTTTTAACAATGTACATGGTGTAATTGGCTACGACATCTTTACCAAGTTCGAGATCGAGATAAACCCACAGGTCAAGCAGATAACTTTTCGTCCGGCAGCATCCGCTACATTATCTTCAGACTATATACAAGTGCCGATTCGTGTGAGTGATGCCAGACCATTGATCGATTGCCGTGTGGTGTTTAACAAAGATCGCTCGCATGTATGCGACCTGATGATTGATACCGGTTCAACACTAGGCCTGTTGCTCAAGACAACTGACCTGAGTGGATATACTCTCTATCGATCTTCTGAAGCTATTTTAGGCCGGGGACTAAACGGAGATATAGAAGGGTATAAAACGACAACGGAGACGCTCCTATTGAGTTCGCTTGAAATCAAGAATATACCAACTGGCATCATTCACTCGCAGTGGCATAACCACGCATCTATTGGCATGAGCATTCTGAAAGATTATAGCCTAGTGCTAAACTACTGCAAAGGATATGCAGGCTTTAAGAAAATATCCTGATCTCACCTCTCCCTAGACCTACCTATATATACCATGCCATGTTGTGATTGCGTATCTTCGCCCCATGGCTCGCATACAAGTAACATTACCTGAAACCTTCATCTTTACCACCGAACTTCAGGTTCGGGTTTCTGATCTTAATTACGGAGCGCATGTTGGCAATGACGCTATCCTCACGTTGATGCAGGAGGCGCGTGTTATACTTTACAGAGCGCTTGGCTTTAAAGATGAGATCAGCTTTGATGATAGTATCGGGCAGATCATTTCCGATGCTGCTATTCAATATAAATCCGAAGCATTTTTAGGAGATAAACTTACGATCCATATAGCGGTTGATGAATTTACACGCTTTGGATTTGATATGTATTACCTGATCGAAAACACTACAACAGGTAAAGAAGTAGCGCGCGGCAAAACCGGTATAGTATGCTTTGATTATGATAAACGAAAGGTGGCTGCTATACCGGCTGTGCTGCTGGAGAAGCTTCAATCACTTTAATGACCGCAGGTAAGTGAGACTCTCCGGTATTTGCAGTTCTGCCTTAGACGATTCGTCTTCAATGAAGTAGTGTTTTATACCAATGGCTTTGGCTTCTTTCATGATCTGCGCTATCCCTACATCGCCTTTGCCAAGCACAACATTACTCTCTTCATCTGCTTTGCCATTGAGGCTGTCCGCAGTGCCTTTCTTTCGATCTTTCAAATGAAGTAATACCCAGCGGTTGGCATACTTCTTCAACAGCGCTATAGGATCCTGGCCAGCCTGCTTTACCCAGAACACATCCATCTCCATATATACATAGCGTGTATCAAAAACATCCAGCATATAGTCGAAGAGTGTTCCTTTTTCGTGAGGTTGAAATTCATATCCGTGCGGATGGTAGCATAACAGCAATCCATTTTGTGCGAGTATCTTTCCTGCCCTGTTGAATACTGCAGCAGCTTTGTCGGCATCTTCCACCGTAAATGTATCTCCGTTGTGCGGTATCCAGAAGCAAACAACAAACTTGGCTCCATAGGCACGCGCATCATCTGCGACAGCCTGCGGAAAATTCATGAGGCGATCGAAGTCAGTTCCAAAGCTTACTACCTGCAATTGATTCTGTGCAAGTAGTTTGATAAAATCGGGGAAAGGCAAACCATACGATCCGCCCAATTCAATTTCTTTTATACCGAATGATTTGATCTTGGCCATGGTACCCGGCACATCGGTGGCGAACTGGTTGCGCAGACTATATAACTGAAGGCCGATTTCCTGGGCGCGAAGGGTAATGCTGCTAAGTATCAGCAACAATACAAGCGTTGTTCGTACAGAGAGGTGCATAAACGTAATTCTTTTTCAAGATAAAGAAACTGGAGGAAGAAACAATCGACAAACTGCGTAATTAACCGTTATATCGTTCGCATGGGCAAACAGTAGTTCCCACAAAATAAAAAACGCAGTAGTTTGTCTTCGTGATAAACTTGTAACTATTAACGTGTAACTAAAATTGAATATCGAACAAGGAATATCGATCAACGAATGTTGAAGTATGAAACAGGAAGTATAGTTCGCGCGCTCGAATAACTGCTAGCCAATAACGGATAACCGCTAGGAACATCGAGCAAGGAATAACGAATTACGAAGTATATAAATACCACAACACAAAAAAAGAAAGCGTCACTTTTCAATGACGCTTCCGGGTATAAACGATTTGGTTTGGTTTGTCTACTTCTGAACAAGGAGTGGAGTGTTGGCCACGATGGTAACTAAGTCTTCATCGTTCACGCTCTTCTTCTCATCGGCAACGATCAGGAAGTTTTCATACAACTGATCCAGCTCGGTTTTGTTCGGCTGATATCCCAATAATTCAAGTCTGTGCTTCAACGCTGCGCGTCCGCTGCGGGCTGTCAACAATATAGATGATGTCGGCACGCCTACATCGGCAGGGTTGATGATCTCGTAGTTCTCGGAGTTCTTCAGGAAACCATCCTGGTGAATTCCAGACGAGTGTGCAAAAGCATTTGCACCTACAATTGCCTTGTTCGGCTGTACCGGCATACGCATCATATCCGATACCAGTGTACTGATACCGAATAATCTTTCTGATTTAAGATCAGTATACAGATCAAGATCTTTATGCGTCTTGATAATCATCGCTATTTCTTCCAGTGAAGTATTACCTGCGCGCTCACCGATACCGTTGATCGTAACTTCAGCTTGTCCTGCACCGGCAATCAAACCTGCCATGGTGTTTGCAGTCGCTAAACCTAAATCATTATGGCAGTGAACCGAGATGGTAGCCTTATGTATATTCTTTACATGCTCGAACAAATACTGAATGCGCTTGCCATACATATGCGGCAAACAGTAGCCGGTTGTATCCGGTATATTTACTACATCTGCACCGGCACCGATAACAGCTTCTACCATTTGTGCTAGGAAAGCCAGGTCGGCACGACCAGCATCTTCAGCAAAAAATTCTACTTCAACACCTTTTGCTTTGGCATAGCCTACAGCCCACACAGCTTGTTCAAGAACTTTCTCGCGTGTTGTGTTGAACTTATGCTTGATGTGTATATCAGAAGAACCAATACCGGTATGGATGCGTCCGCGCTTGGCATGATGTAACGCTTCTGCTGCTACATCAATGTCTTCTTTCTTGGAGCGTGTCAAAGCGCAAACACCTACGCTTACAGCTTTGGAAAGCTCTACTACGGAAAGAAAATCACCGGGACTGGATATCGGGAAACCGGCTTCAATAACGTCTACGCCTAGTAGCTCGAGCTCCCGTGCAATCACGACCTTTTCATCGGTTGACAATTGACAGCCGGGCACTTGCTCGCCATCGCGAAGCGTAGTGTCGAAGATTTCAATTTTTCTGCTCATGGTTTCGTTATCCGTTAAAATTTAAATGTCTTTATAGTTGGGTTGAGGGCTTGGCGCCAGGTGCTTACACGGCTACCTGGCAATTCACCAGTATGCGTGCGTTGTTGCATACTACATTTCCCATCACTTCTGTTCCCAGAATTTTTTCGTGCGGGGTTGATGCGTCTGCTATATCTCGCGTTCTGTATCCGTCTCTCAAAGTTTGTTCTACGGCTTTGATCACTGTTTCAGACTCTTCTTTCAGTCCGAAAGAAATGTCGAGTAACAATGCTGCCGAAAGGATTGACGCCAACGGATTGGCTATACCTTTTCCGGTAATGTCGTGGGCACTACCGTGGATCGGCTCATATAGTCCTACTGTATCGCCTACAGAAGCGGATGCCAGCATACCCATCGAGCCTGCAATCTGCGATGCCTCATCGGTAAGTATATCTCCGAAAAGATTTCCGGTTACCACTACATCAAAGCTGCGCGGATTTTGAATGAGCTTCATGGCAGCGGCATCTACAAACATGTGCTCTACTGTTACATCCGGATATTGCTTGGCAACCTCCTGAACAACTTCTCTCCACAGGCGAGAACTTT
The DNA here is from genome assembly GCF_036568665.1 of Ohtaekwangia sp. Lineage (GTDB taxonomy): Bacteria > Bacteroidota > Bacteroidia > Cytophagales > Cyclobacteriaceae > Ohtaekwangia. Next base: position 7,174 of record NZ_DATCSD010000027.1, read on the forward strand.
CCAGTACGTTTGCTTTATCTACTGATGTAACTTTTTTGCCACGGGTAAGTGCAGCCTTAAATGCTTTGTGTGCTATACGCTCTACTTCATAGCGAGAGTATATCATAGTGTCGTATGCTGTGTTGCCTTGCTCTTTACGGCCACGTTCGCCAAAGTATACATCTCCGGTAAGTTCGCGGAAGAAGAGTATATCTGCGCCTTTCAATATCTCCGGCTTAATGCTGGAAGCAGCAAGCAGTTCATCAAAAAGTTTTATAGGACGAAGGTTCGCATAGAGACCAAGCTCTTTACGCATCTTCAAAAGACCTTGCTCCGGACGAACCTTTGCTGAAGGATCATTATCATATTTAGGATGTCCTACCGCTCCGAAGAGTATAGCATCGGAGTTCTTCATTTTTTCGAGCGACTCATCCGGTAATGGATTGCCTGTTGCCTCGATCGCTTCGTGACCGATCGTTGCATAGTCGAATATAAACTGATGACCAAAGCACTCTGCTACCTGCTCCAGTATTTTCTTACCACAGGCTGTTACTTCTTTTCCGATTCCGTCTCCGGGGAGTATTACAATTTTCTTTTTCATTCCAATCTCTTTTAAAAGCTACAAGCTGCTGGTTGCTAGCCGCTGGTGGTGCGAGGTGTGTGTTCGGTGTGAGCGTGAACTGACGTTCTTAGTGTGTGAGTTCAAATTGTTTGATCTCACCGCGAAGACTTAATAGATAGTCTATATCATCGTAGCCATTCGCCAGGCAGGTCTTTTTGTAAGCGTTGATGTCGAATGATTCAGATGAACCATCTGCCAGCGATACTTTTTGATTTTCAAGATCCACGGTGATCTGCGTTGCCGGATCTTTCTCAATTGCAGCAAAAATCTTTTTCAGAAATGCATCCGATACCTGCACAGGCAGTGTTGCATTGTTCAACGCGTTGTTCTTGAATATATCTGCAAAGAAACTGGAGATCACTACTTTAAAACCATAGTCTGCTATAGCCCATGCAGCATGCTCACGACTGCTGCCGCATCCGAAGTTTTTACCAGCTACCAGAATTTTTCCGGTATAAGTATTATCGTTCAATACAAAATCAGCTTTCGGAGTATCATCGCTGTTATAGCGCCAGTCTCTGAACAAATTTTCCCCGAAACCATCGCGCGTAGTAGCTTTCAAAAAACGCGCAGGTATAATCTGATCGGTATCTATATTTTCAATCGCCAGTGGTACTGCGCGACTTGTCAAGGTTGTGAATTTCTCTTTTGCCATTGCTCGTTATCAGTTAATCGTTAACTGTTATCCGTATACTATATATTATACAAGCTCGCGTACGTCTGTTACTTTACCGGTGATCGCTGCTGCCGCTGCACTCAGCGGACTCGCCAGAAATGTTCTTGACTTCGGTCCTTGTCTTCCTTCGAAGTTCCGGTTCGATGTACTGATGCAATATTTACCGGCTGGTATTTTATCTTCGTTCATACCTAAACATGCCGAGCAGCCTGGCTCGCGTAATTCGAAACCGGCTTCTTCAAATATTTTATGAAGACCTTCTTTGCGTGCTTGCTCTTCTACCTGTTTTGATCCAGGCACCACCCATACTTCTACGCCAGGTGCTTTCTTCTTTCCTTTTACTATAGATGCTACCAGGCGCAAGTCTTCAATCCGTGCGTTGGTGCAGCTTCCTATAAATACATAGTCAACTGATTTACCCAGCAACTGTGAACCCTGCTCAAGCCCCATATACTCCAATGACTTGGTGAATGAAGTTTGTTCACTGATGTCGTTCAGTTCTGCAACGGTAGGGATGCGGTCTGTAACTTTTATACCCATGCCCGGATTGGTTCCGTAGGTAATCATCGGTGCTATATCGGCTGCTTCGTATGTGAGTACTTTATCGTACTTCGCACCATCGTCTGTTTTCAGATCATGCCATTTCTCCACCAGCTTATCGAGGTCTGCACCTTGTGGCGCAAATTTTCTTCCTTTGATATAGCTGAACGTAGTTTCATCCGGGGCTATCAAACCTCCACGTGCTCCCATCTCGATGCTCATGTTACAAATGGTCATGCGTGCTTCCATTGATAAGCTGCGGATCGCTTCACCAGCGTATTCCACAAAGTAACCGGTAGCACCACTCGCAGATATCTTCGAGATGATATATAGTATAATATCTTTTGATACTACGCCTTTACCAAGTTTACCATTGATCTCGATGCGCATCGTCTTCGGACGATACTGAAGTATACATTGTGTAGCCAGCACCTGCTCTACTTCGCTGGTTCCTATACCGAATGCTATACTTCCAAATGCACCGTGCGTAGAAGTATGGCTATCGCCACATACGATGGTCATGCCGGGCAATGTCAATCCTAATTCCGGACCGATGATATGAACGATACCCTGGTAGGGATGTCCGAGGTCATATAGCGTTACGCCAAACTCGGCTGTATTTTTTCGAAGGGTTTCTACCTGGTGGCGGGAGAGTGCTTCCTTGATAGGAAGATGCTGATCTTTTGTAGGTACGTTGTGATCAGGTGTAGCGGTAGTGCGTGCAGCGTTAAAGAGTTTTATACCTCTCTTGCGTAATCCGTCAAAAGCTTGCGGACTTGTTACTTCGTGAATGAAGTGGCGGTCAATGTACAATACATCCGGGTATCCTTCGCTCTTCTTTACCACGTGCGCATCCCAGATTTTGTCGAACAATGTTTTCGGTTGACTCATGTCTCAGTTTTCAGTCTAGTTGTAGTCTCTCATGCATCGGATTAGAACAACTGTTAGTTTGTTCTGATCCATAAAAAACGAAACGTCCCGTCTGAGAGAGGCTCAGACGGGACGATAACGGTTGCTTTATACTTTGTTTCGATCATCACTCTGATGATTCGATCATTTTAAAAAGTTGGTTTTATATCGGGGTCCTTGATGCACGAAGATGAAAAAAGTTAAGTCGTACATCAACGAATTGTTAAAAAATATTTACCAAAACTAACGAGTGATTGGTTGTTTTAAATCACTCAGTGACAGTAACTCGCACGACTGCAGCATCGCTTTTTCCTGTAGCACTATAGCCCGCAGTAAGAGTTGTACTTCTTTCCGATGCTTTCTTACCTTCTTCATTTTATGCATCGACTGTATATGCCGATCTATAGTGCCTATAACTTCTTCTTTTAACTTACCCGAGAAATAAGTGGCAGCATCTTTTACCCGCTGGTATACATAGGTATAATCGTTAGCAACGGATGCCTCTCGCATCCAGCCGTATAGATGTTTCTGAAAATTCTGACTCACTTTTATATTTTCTTCCAGCCATGCATTTAATGACCGCAGCAACTCCAATGCTTCCTGCTGGTTCGGTATATATTTACTCTCCAGCGAAAGGTGGATCAACTCCAGGTGATTGCTTACGGCCGTCCAGGTAAAAGCTTTGATCAGGGTGTTATATAAATATTGATGCTTCTCTTGCTGGTATATATGCTCCAGCGCCTCCGTTGTGGCACGCTGTTGCATAAAGCCGAGAATGCGTTCATCGGTGCGAATGCTTCGAGGAGTGATCGGTGATTTCAGCGCGAGTCCTTCCAGCGATGTGCATCGGCTCAAGGCTACATATACCTGCCCGGCAGAAAAAGACTGCGCAGCATCTACCATCACTTTCCTGAATGTTAAGCCCTGGCTTTTATGAATTGTAATAGCCCATGCCAACCGGATAGGATACTGGCTGAATTGCCCGAGCTCTTCTTCTTCAATACGCTGCTCGTTACGATTATATACATAGCGTACATTTCGCCATATCTCTTTCTCCAGCGTAAAATGTTCCGCTTCTCCCGGAAACTCTACCTGTACTTTTCCTGCATCTGTATCTATACTTACCACGCGCCCCAGTTTACCGTTAAAGTATCTCCGCTCTTTTTGCACATCGTTCTTGATAAACATGATCTGCGTTCCTTCCTTCAGCCAAAGCTCTTTTTCTGTGGGATATGATTTTGCCGGGAAGTCGCCATCTACTGTGCCGGTAAATTGAAAAGCATTGCCCGGTAATTTTTCGAGCTCTTCTGCATTGATACGATCTGCGAGATAATTATGCGATGTTAAGGTAATCACCGCTTCATCGTCCTGTGCCTTTAATATTACTCCGTGACTGCGATTCAACAGTGCTAAATCTTCCTGAGTGGTAACATTGTCGCGTACACGATTCAGCAGATCTATAAATACAGGATCTTGTTGCCGGTATATTTTCTGAAGCTCGATCGTGAGCGGAGCAGCGCGCTCCAATATTTTTGCATGAAAGAAAAATGGTGTGCGATAAAAATGCTGCAGTATACTCCACTCCTGCTCCTGCACTACGGGCGGTAATTGAAAGAGATCACCGATATAGATCATCTGTACACCACCGAAAGGAACATGCGATCGCTTGCGTATGTGTCGCAGCACTGTATCTATAGCATCCAGCACATCGCAGCGCACCATCGATATCTCGTCAATGATAAGCAGTTCTATCTCCTCAAACAGCTCACGCTTCTCCTGGTGCAGGCGAAGATTCTGTAACAAAGAATAAGCATCCGAAAGTGACTCAGTCTCTGCTTGCTTCTGCGGCACCGGGATGAAAGGTGTAAACGGTAATTGAAAAAAAGAATGAATCGTTACGCCTCCGCAGTTAATAGCTGCTATACCGGTAGGAGCTACAACCACGCTCTTCTTAGGCGAATGCTCCTTTATATACTTGAGAAATGTTGTTTTACCAGTACCGGCTTTACCGGTAAGAAATATATGGCGGTCGGTTTGATTAACAAGGTTGGCTGCTAACGCAAAAATTGGATTATCGTCTAACGGATTCATCGAACTGATGAAAGTAAATCATTTCCAACTAATTTCACAGATGAGTACAGATAAACTGTACAGTGAAAATTTATTTCCCGCTGATCTCGCAGATAGCCGCAGATAATGCAGCTGAGTCAAAAGGCACGCCTTACAGATCGTATTTAAAATCTGCCGGGAACAAAATTATACTAAATATTCGAACAGGTTCTCGTTCTGGTTAACGAGAGTATAATTGAGCTTGTGACCATCCATGCGATCGATCAGTATTTTAAAATCTTCCGTAGATTTTACTTCTATACCAATCAAAGCAGGACCAGTTTCTTTGTTGTGCTTCTGAATAAATTCAAAACGCACTATATCATCGGTTGGGCCGAGTATTTCGTTTACAAATTCTTTCAGCGCTCCGGGACGTTGCGCGAAACGAACGATGAAGTAATGCTTCAGACCTTCATATAGCAGGGAACGTTCTTTGATCTCCTGCATGCGGTCGATATCGTTATTACCACCACTGAGTACACAAACAACTTTTTTACCTTTGATCTGCTCCGCATACTGATCGAGCGCTGCTATAGACAGTGCGCCTGCGGGCTCTGCTACAATAGCATCCTGATTATAGAGCTGAAGTATAGTTGAGCTAACTTTTCCTTCCGGCACCAATAACATATCGGCCAGTATTTCTTTACAGAAAGAGAAGGTGAGATCTCCTACGCGTTGTACGGAAGCTCCATCAACAAAGCGCTGTATTTTTTCAAGTTTTACAGGTTGCCCGTTCTTGAGTGCTTCTTTCATAGAAGGTGCACCAGCCGGTTCAACTCCTATAATTTTTGTTTGGGGAGAATATGTTTTGAAGTATTCACCTACACCGGCACACAATCCTCCACCACCAATCGGCACGAATATATAGTCTACACCGGATACTTCATCCAGTATTTCTTTGGCTACGGTGCCTTGTCCTTCAATTACTTTGATGTGATCGAACGGAGGTATAAATACCATGTTGTTCTGGCGGGTATATTCCAATGCGTGCGTCTGGCATTCGTCAAACGTATCGCCTGTGAGTACGATCTCAATGTTATCGCCACCAAACATTTTTACCTGGTTGATCTTCTGCTTGGGCGTAATAGCCGGCATGTAGATCACGCCTTTTATATCAAGGTGCTTGCATGCAAAGGCAACGCCTTGAGCATGGTTGCCTGCACTGGCGCACACAACGCCACGGCTACGCTGCTCCTGCGTTAAACTCTGAATCAGGTTATAGGCTCCCCGTAATTTATAGGATCGCACTACCTGCAGGTCTTCGCGCTTTACGTAAATCTCGGCCTTGAACTTTTCGGAGAGTTTACGATGGAACTGCAACGGTGTTTTTAACACAACGGATTTTAATACATCCGCAGCCGCGTTGATATTCAGGGTATTTGTTTGTGTTACTGATGACATAAGGTTTCCCACGCTCCGATTCACTTCTATACCTGCGAAGCCTTCTCTCCTATACAGAAGAAAAGGCTGCAGTATATATTTACTTTACAATTAGTTTATCATGCTGGCTTCTACCTGCTGTTTCTCCGGACGGAGCGCACGCACAGCCGCACCTGCCTGCCACAGTTCGCTTTCACGAAGTTCTTTCAGCTCTTCTGCAAGTTTCTCGCGATAGTCTGGTTTGCTGCAAGTATCGATGGTACGTTTTGCTTCAGCACCTGATTCAACGCTCTCATACAATTCTTTGAATACAGGAAGTGTAGCAGCCTTGAATTTCTTCTTCCAGTCAAGCGCACCGCGTTGTGCCGTGGTAGAACAGTTAGCATACATCCAGTCCATACCGTTCTCTGCCACGAGTGGCATCAACGACTGTGTTAACTCTTCTACGGTTTCGTTGAAAGCTTCAGAAGGTGTATGTCCTTTTGCACGCAGCACTTCGTATTGTGCTTCAAATATACCGGCTATAGCACCCATTAATGTACCACGCTCGCCAGTAAGATCAGAGTATACTTCTTTTCTGAAGTCTGTTTCGAACAGATAACCTGCTCCTACACCTATACCCAATGCTATAGCTTTTGTTTTAGCATTGCCGGTTGCATCCTGGAATACAGCGTAGCTGGCATTGATACCTTTACCTTGCAGGAATAATCTGCGCACAGATGTACCCGATCCTTTCGGAGCAGCCAGAATTACATCTACATCAGCAGAAGGGATAATGTTTGTCTGATCTTTGAATGTTATACCGAAGCCGTGAGAGAAATAAAGCGTTTTACCTTTTGTGATGTAAGGCTTGATGGTTGGCCACAATTCGATCTGACCAGCATCTGAAAGAAGAAACTGGATTACTGTTCCTCTTTTAACAGCCTCTTCAATTTCAAACAATGTTTCGCCAGGAACCCATCCATGCTCAACAGCTTTGTTCCATGTTTTGGAACCTTTGCGCTGACCGATGATTACTTTAAAACCATTGTCACGAAGGTTAAGAGCCTGTGCAGGACCTTGTACTCCATATCCGATAATTGCTATGGTTTCATTCTTCATTACTTCCAATGCTTTTTCCATCGGGAACTCTTCGCGCGTTACTACTTCTTCTATGGTTCCTCCGAAATTAATCTTTGCCATTTTTATTGTGTTTAAGTTTTTACGT
>NZ_DATCSD010000028.1:0-4721 GCF_036568665.1 Ohtaekwangia sp.
AGAAATGCATTTACTTTCGGCACACGTGTAAGGCGATTCATGCGCAGCGAAGATTGGTTGATAGAGCGTGCTGTCTGCAGCATCTGTAATTCTTCGCGTTGATTCATCGTGCCGGTAGTATCCGGTATAGCACCTGCTTGTATATCAGCAGTGGTAGCTTCGATCGGTGAATCCAGTTCTTTGTTAAGTAAGAAGTTGAAATACTTTTTAGCGTTGGCAGCTTTGTTCTGCGCGCTGTTCAATTCTGATTTAACACGCTCGGCTTCGCTTTTAGATCGCAGGTAATTAGCCGGTAAACTTTTTCCGTTGCGCAGCAGCGATTCATTCACCGCTACATTTTTATTCACAAGCGATAACCCGCTTTCATATATACTTACTGCGGCCACCGCGGAGAGGTAATTATAGTACGCCTCTTTTATATTGAGCACGAGTTGGCGTTTATACAGCTCTACTTCATACTCCTTCATCATTACCTGCTGGCTCTGTATCGTTCTGTTCAGATATAGATCGGTGTTGATGATGGGCATGGAAGTACGCACCCGCGCATCGTAAAAATTCTTGGGAAAGAAATTCTGCTTTACATTTTCCACGTGTGGAAAGGCATCGCTGTTGGTCATTTGGTTCAGCGAAGTATATACCGGGTTCAGAAGATCACCGATCGGTACGGCTATACTACGTCCGCCTTCGCCTGAAGTATAGTCGCCCAATAAAGTTACTGACGGGTAAAAATAGCTTCTTGCTATTTGCAGAGATTGCTGTGCCTGCTGCCACGAGATGTCTTTCTGTTGCAGCACCTGGTTGCTTTTCAGACCTTCTCGTACATAGTTCTCCAATACAGGCTGCGCGTGCAATCCTGTGGTGGCGAAGGCAAGCGCCACCAGCCAGGAAAGTGCGATCGGTGTTTTACGGGAAAAAGTTTTCATTGATATTTAAGTTTACACTGTTAAGTCGTAGAGCAAAAAAATTTATTGTATCTTTTTTGGATGCATACGATCCAAAATCTGAATAATTGTATTGCTGGCTTTCTGATGAAGATCGGCACGATTGGCTTCGCTCACTACATCGCAGCGGTTACGGATCTCCAGGGAGCAGATGCCATGCACCATAGACCAGAAGGTAAAGGCAAGCACCTCGCCATCCATTCCTTCAAAGTATCCTTTCTGAATACATTGCTGAATCGTATTCACCAGGAAAGCAAAGGCACGTTGTCCTTCTTCCCACTTTGCTTCATCCTTCTCGATAGCATTTATAGGAGAGCGATTGATGAACATGAGATCATAAAATTCACCATTCTCGAGGGCAAACTTGATGTAGGTCTTGCAGATCGCTTTAAGGCGTTCAAAAGGATCCTCCACATTTTCAAGTGAGCGGAAATATTGATTCAACAGAACAAAGCCCTCCAGGTGCAACGCCCTGAAAATATCATCCTTGTCCTTAAAGTATAGATATATTGTAGTAGGCGAATACTCAATGCGCTCGGCAATGTTGCGTATGGAAGTATCTTCAAAGCCGCGCTCGATGAAAAGCTCTTTGGCAACCTGAAGGATACGGGATCTCAGTTCTTCTTTCTGACGCTCTTTTCTGGATGCAATAGTCATAGTTCGCTTTCGGTAACTTACTTAACGGTGTTAAGTTAATAAGAGTTACGTGATAATTGATACTTTTTGACCGAAATTTTCCGAAGGTGTTAAAAATGCGCCAGAAAGGCCTTTTTTACAACACGAGAAAAGATGGATTGAGCAGGTTCTCTTTATTGTAAAGCAGTTCCTCCTCCCTGCCCCACTGGTAAACCTTGAGGCCAACTTCGTGCATAATGGCATGCGCTGCGGCAGTATCCCACTCCATGGTGGGCGCATAGCGCGGGTATATATCGGCTTTATTCTCTGCCAGTAACATAAACTTGAGACTACTCCCTTGTGATATGAGCGATGGCTCCTGCAATGCCTCAATAAAGGATTGTGTCTCAAAATTCATATGCGAACGTGATGCTACCACACGAAGTCCGCGTTGTTTCAGATCGATGGGGGTTCGCTTATCCAGTTTTGTAGTTACCTGATCCCGCTTTAGAAATGCTCCGCTTCCACTGGCAGCAAAGAACGCATCGCCAGTAACCGGCACAACTACAACACCAAGCACGGGTATACCTTGCTGAATAAGCGCAATGTTTACGGTGAACTCGCCATTGCGTTTCAAAAATTCTTTTGTGCCATCCAGCGGGTCTACCATCCAGAAGTGCGTCCAGCCCTTGCGTTGTTCAAAGGAGGTGATACTCCCCTCTTCACTTAGTACAGGAAGTCCGGATGGCTGCAGAATGTTTGTAATTACTTCGTGTGCCTGCTTATCAGCAATGGTTACAGGAGAATTATCTCCTTTAGCCTCCGCCTGAAAATTACCGGAGTGATATACTTCCAGAATTTTTTTGGAAGCCACCTCTGCGGCCTGAAGCGCTAACGATAAAAGGGGCTGATACTCCATGCCGTTGTTACACGATCATTCCCGCAGCCACCGTTTCATTCGTTCCTTCATCTACCAGGATCAAACTTCCGGTAATGCGATTCTTCCGATAGCTATCGAAAAGCAACGGTTGGGCTGTACGGATTTTTACACGCGCAATATCGTTCATGGCAAGATGATCTACATTCTCCGCGCGATGCAGTGTATTGATATCCAATTTATACTGAATCTCTTTCAACACACCTTTCACTTCGCGTGATGTGTGGCGTACATAGAATTTCGTATTGAGATTTACCGGGCGCTGATTCATCCAGCAGATCATTAAATCTATATCCTGCTCGGCCTGCGGATGATTGTTGGGCTTCGCGATAATATCGCCACGACTTATATCAATTTCATCTTCCAATGTTATGGTAACCGACATGGGCGCAAATGCCTCGTCTACTTTCTCGCTGCCAAAGTATATATCCTTGATCTTCGATTGAAACCCTGACGGAAGCACCAGCACGTCTTCTCCCGGACGAAAAATTCCACCGGATATACGACCAGCATATCCGCGGAAGTCGTGATGCTCTTTCGACTGCGGGCGTATAACATACTGTACCGGGAAACGACTGTCGATGTGGTTATGATCGCTTTCGATATGTACCGTTTCCAGCATGTGCAGCAAGGTAGCGCCCTGGTACCATGGCATGTTTTCGGAGCGGTGCACTACATTATCTCCCACGAGTGCACTGATGGGCACAAACTGTATATCGGATACTTCAAGCTTGGAAGAAAATGCTTTATACTCTTCCATGATCCGCTCGAAAATTTCTTCGTTGTAATCCACCAAATCCATTTTGTTCACGCATACAATGATGTGCGGAATCTTCAGCAACGATGCTATAAATGAATGGCGATAGGTTTGTTCAACCAATCCCTTACGCGCATCAATAAGAATGAGCGCCAGGTTAGCGGTAGAAGCGCCCGTTACCATGTTACGGGTATACTGTATATGGCCCGGTGTATCGGCTATAATAAATTTACGTTTGGGGGTAGCGAAATAACGATACGCTACATCGATCGTAATCCCCTGCTCGCGTTCCGACTTCAGCCCGTCCGTTAGCAACGACAGGTCTACATAGTCAAATCCTTTCTTCGCACTGGATGCTTCTACAGCTTCCAGCTGATCTTCAAAGATCGACTTGCTGTCGTATAACAGGCGACCGATCAACGTACTTTTTCCATCGTCTACACTTCCTGCAGTAGTGAAGCGAAGAAGCTGATTATTTATATAGGAACTCATTGTTGGCAGATTTAAGATGTAAAAATTTACTGACTAGAAGTAACCGGATTTCTTACGGTCTTCCATCGCTGTTTCAGAACGCTTGTCATCGGCACGTGTGCCTCGCTCTGTTTTGCGGGAGGCAGCCACTTCGGCAATGATCTTCTCTACGGTATCAGCATCCGAAACGACAGCACCGGTAATCGGCATATCGCCACACGTTCTGAAACGCACCGTCATCTGCATCGGTATTTCATCGGGCTTCAGCTTGAGCCACGGTGATGTAGAAAGTATAGCACCATCGCGCAGAATTACTTCACGCTCGTGCGCATAGTATAATTTCGGTATCGGTATATTTTCCTGGTGTATATATTGCCACACATCCATCTCCGTCCAGTTAGAAATTGGAAATACACGGAAGTGCTCGCCTATATGTTTACGGCCATTGAAGAGATTCCATAACTCGGGACGCTGGTTCTTCGGATCCCATTGACCGAACTCATCGCGATGTGAGAAGAAACGTTCTTTCGCTCGCGCTTTTTCTTCATCGCGTCTGGCACCTCCCATCGCTGCATCAAATTTATACTGCTCGATCGTATCCAGCAGCGTTACAGTTTGCAGCGCATTGCGACTCGCATTATAACCGGTCTCTTCTTTCGCACGACCTTTATCTATACTCTCTTGTACAGAGCCCACAATCAATTTTACACCGAGCTCGTTTACCAGCCAGTCGCGATACTCCATCGTCTCCGGAAAATTATGACCGGTATCAATGTGCACTAGTGGAAAAGGTATTTTGGCGGGAGCAAATGCTTTGCGCGATAAATAGGCCAGCACGATGGAGTCTTTTCCTCCGGAAAATAACAAGGCTGGCTTTTCGAACTGGGCTACTACTTCACGGATCACAAATATAGCTTCCGCTTCCAGTTCCTTTAAATGACTCAGATAATATTGGTGGCTCATCTTCGTTGTATTCTGTTTTTTTAAATTGGTTACAAGA
>NZ_DATCSD010000029.1:0-54854 GCF_036568665.1 Ohtaekwangia sp.
TCTTCAACATGGTCATGCTTATATAGCCGGTATATTGGGCAGCCTCACCAAACATCTTGATGTGGCCTTGCTACACAGAAATTATAGCAGGTCGTTTACCTCTTTTTACTCGAACGCTTTCGCGGAAAGCAGTACCACGCAAAATGAAACAGGCACTTATTGGGGATGGAAATATACCTTCCATCGCAGGCTTTCGCTGGCAGGATATATAGACCTCTTTCGCTTTCCATGGCTCAAGTACAGGATCTATGCTCCTTCTACCGGATACGAGTGGCTGACGCGCTTGCACTATCAGCCCACACGAAAAATAATTTTCTTCGCACAGCTGCGCGAAGAAGTAAAGTCGCGCAACACTGCGGGTGATACTGCTACACTCTATACACTATCGGTTGGGCAGAAGTATAATTATTGGCTGCAATGCGATGCCTCTATTATACAGGGACTCCGTTTAAAGATGCGATTACAGGGAAGCTCCTATACTATTGATCATCACACCACACACGGCCTGGCATTGATGCAAGACATCAGTTTTTCCATTGCCCGGTTTGAGGTCACCGCTCGTTACGCTTTATTCGATACAGATAATTACGACAATCGGCAATATGTATATGAAAATGATGTGTGGCTGGCGTTCTCACTTCCCGCCTATTATGGCGAAGGTGTGCGCAAGTATATATTACTGGAATACAAACTGAATGAAAATGTGAGCTTCTGGCTGCGCTACGCGATTACACGTTATAATGATCGAACATCGATCGGCTCCGGCGTTGATACCATCGATGGGAATACGCGAAGCGATGTTAAACTACAGGCGCGCATAAAATTCTGACGATGCCAACATCTTTTGTATTTTGGAGTCATGAGCGAAACACTTATCGACATTCTAGGCTGGATTGGCTCCATTGAAGTTATCGTGGCGTATGGCCTCAACAGTTATCAGCGGCTGCGATCTGACTCGCTGATGTTCTATGCGTTGAACTTTACCGGTGGCATTTTCCTGGTAGTATATACCATTTACAAAGAGGCGTATGCCAATACCTTTATCAACGTGGTGTGGGTGATTATTGCCATTCCGGCCATTATAAAAACACTTCGTAATTTAAAAAGTTAATTGTTATTTGCAGCCTTCTTCAGGACTGCGGGTAGTGGAAGCTTCACAAAAAAACATTCAGATTCAAAAAGGGGTCGCGATTCTTTCTATCGGACTGCTGATAGTAAAGATCGTGGCATATTACCTTACCAGCTCGGTGGCTATTCTCACCGATGCGCTGGAAGGTATTGTAAACATCGTAGCGGGGTTTGTAGGACTGTATAGCCTGTACGTTGCAGCCAAACCCCAGGACGAAGACCATCCGTATGGTCATGGTAAAATAGAATTTATTTCGGCAGCGCTTGAAGGGAGTCTCATTGTTGTTGCCGGACTCCTCATTATATACAATGCAATTCGCAATCTTGTTTATCCACAAACGCTGGAAAAACTGGATCTTGGTATGGTGCTGATCTGCATCACGGCAGTGCTCAACTATATTATGGGTATGATCTGCCTGCGCACCGGCAAGCGAAACAATTCCATGGCACTGCAAGCCAGTGGTAAACATTTGCAATCGGATACCTATACTACACTCGGCATTACTGCCGGACTTATTATAGTATATTTCACGGATGTGCTCTGGCTCGATAGTGTTGTAGCGATCATTTTCTCTATTATCATTCTCGTAACCGGGTATAAAATCCTGCGGAGTTCACTGGCCGGTATCATGGATGAAACGGATAAAGAGTTACTGGTAAAAATGGTTGACGTACTGAACAGCAACCGCGAAGAGAACTGGGTAGACCTCCACAACCTGCGCATCATCAAGTATGGCAATCAGTTGCACCTCGATTGTCATTTTACGGTGCCGTGGTATCTGAATGTACATGAAGCACATCTGGAGATCGACAAACTTACCAACCTGGTGCGCGATCGCTTTGGTAACTCAGCCGAATTTTTTATTCACACCGATGGCTGTCTCCCAACATCGTGTCCTATCTGTATAAAAAGTGATTGCCCCGTGCGCCAGCATGCGCTGGTAAAAAGAATCACCTGGACGGTGGAGAATATATCGCAAAACAAAAAGCACATGTTGTAGCATGTGCTTTTTCGTTATTGGAGAAACGTTATCCGTTAAATGTTAGTGATTATCCGTGGCAAAACGAAAACAAAGAACCTTGAACCAAAAAAGTTGAACAAGGAACTTTGAACTTTAAACCAATCATCCAATCTCAATCACTACATCATCGGTAAGCGGATGACCCACGCAGGTGAGTACATATCCTTCTGCGCGTTCTGATTGTGATAGTCCTTCTTCTTCATCAAGTTTTACTTTACCGCTCAGCGCTTTACCACGACATGCTGTGCATAGCCCACTCTGGCAGGAGTATGGAAGATCTATACCCTGATCCAATGCACTTTGCAGAATGGTATCTTGTGGAGCAACAGCCACTTTATATTCCTGGCCGTCATAACGAATGGTAACTTCGCGGGTCTTTGCTTCACCGGAAGCAGCAGCGGATTTTTCTTCTTTCTTATCCAGTATACCCTGCACAAAGCTCTCCTTGAATATTTTCTCTTTTGGAATTTTATGCTCGCCCAACAAGACCTCTGCATTTTTCATCATCCCTTCCGGACCACACATGAGGTAAGTAGTTTTTTCCAGCCCCCAATTGGGTATACGTTCAAAAAGTTTTACAAGCATATCATGATTCAGCAAACCGGAATATCCCTGCCAGTTCATCGGTGCATTATCGAGCACGTGAATTACATGTATACGTCCTTCGTATTTCGTTTGCCATTTATCCAGCTCATCGCGAAAAATGATGCTGTCTATATCGCGGTTGCAATAGATGAGTGATACTATACTTTCCGGTTCCTGCGATAATATACTTTTGATGATCGACATCATCGGGGTAATTCCCGATCCACCGGCAAACAACACGAGGTGTCGCTTGCGCTTGGCATCATACTCGGTAGTGAACTGTCCCATCGGTTCCATTACTTTGAGAGACTGCCCAGCTTTGAGATTATCAGGCAACCAGTTCGACATCAACCCTTGCTCTACACGCTTTACGGTAACAGCCAGATCATCGTCAGTAAAAGGCGAGCTGCACAACGAATAGGCTCTGCGCACTTCCTTGCCTTGCACCGGGGCAATCAACGTCAGAAATTGTCCTGATTTATACTGTATCTTTTTACCGGCAGGTTGTTCAAATACAATCGTGATCGCATCCTTTGTTTCGTTCACAATGTTCTTCACCTTCAGGTCGTAGTAATGCGGTCCGTTATGTACCGGTTCTTCCTTCTTCTCCGATTTCTTAAAAAAACTAAAAGCCATTTCTGTTTGCTGTTATCAATTAACAATTATCTGCGTTCGGGTGGTATAAACCAAGCGCGCATCGTATTTACTTTATGCACTATACTTGCCGAATAGTTCTATAAATAGTTATTCCTCCACAAAAGTAGTGAGTAATATCGTATCCGTAAAAGGTAAATCCGGCAGCAGCATCCACAGTGTATAATCCTGTTTCAATTACTGTCATACCATTCAAATCGCGGTAAATGGAGTAAAAACGGCTGTCGTGCATCCGATTTTGGTGTATGGCTGCAAGCGATTAATTTTGGGCCTTAACAATTTGACAACGTGCAATTAAATCCTCTGACCGCGATATCGCCCGTAGACGGCCGGTACTACGAAACTGTTAAACCACTGGCCCCTTATTTCTCTGAGTTTGGATTGATGCGCTACCGCGTACAGGTCGAGATCGAATACCTGATCGCCATGTCGGCCACCGTTCCGGAGCTGGAAGATTTCCCGGTTCACATGATCAACGACCTGCGCAGACTCTATAAGAATTTTACCGAGTTGCATGCCACGGAGATCAAGATCATTGAGAAAACTACCAATCACGATGTAAAGGCGGTTGAATATTATATTAAACGCGAGTTCGACAGAATGAAGCTGAGTCCTTTCAAAGAGTTTATCCACTTCGGTCTCACTTCGCAGGACATCAACAACACGGCTATACCCTTGTTGCTGAAAGAATTTATAGAGCGCGAATATCTCACCACCATCGAGATGCTGCTGAGCAAACTCAACGTACTGGCTATTGAATGGAAAGATATACCGATGCTTGCTTTTACACACGGCCAGCCGGCATCTCCTACCCGTCTCGGTAAAGAGATCATGGTGTTTGCTGCACGACTGGAGAAGCAACTGAATCAACTGAAGGCGGTGCCCCATGCTGCTAAATTTGGTGGCGCTACCGGTAACTTTAACGCACACGCGGTGGCTTACCCTGCCGTTGACTGGAATAAATTTGGAGATGAGTTCTGCCATCATCTCGGATTGGTGCGCAGCTTCCCTACTACACAGATCGAACATTACGATAACCTCGCTGCGTTGTTCGATAACCTGAAACGCATTAACACCATATTGATCGATTTCAGTCGCGATGTATGGCAGTATATATCGATGGAATATTTCAAGCAGAAGATCAAGGAAGGTGAAGTAGGTTCATCGGCTATGCCGCACAAAGTAAACCCGATCGACTTTGAAAATGCAGAAGGCAACCTGGGATTTGCCAATGCTATATTTGAGTTCTTATCCGGTAAACTTCCGATCTCCCGTCTGCAACGCGACCTTACCGACTCGACAGTATTACGAAATATAGGTGTACCGTTGGCACATACCTATGTAGCGATACAATCGCTGCTGCGTGGTTTGAGTAAGCTGGAATTGAACAAAGCCGCGATAGACCGCGACCTGAACGAGAGCTGGGCCGTTGTAGCCGAAGCTATACAAACTATACTGCGCAAGGAAGGTTACCCGAATCCATACGAAGCACTGAAAGCACTCACGCGCAAAAACGAAAAAATAACCCAACAAAGTATAGCCGAGTTTATTGATGAACTCAACATCAAACCGGAGCTGAAGAATCAGCTGAAAGAGATCACTCCGTTTACCTATACCGGGATATAGTTTAGGCTGCTGGCAAAAAAGCTGAAAGTGGAAAGCTGAAAGTGAAATACACTCTGCTTACTACTTTCAGCTTTTTGCTTTACGCTTTCTGCTTGCATCTATCTGCGGAGAACAAATGTATTCATCTGTGCAAATCTGTGAATTCCGTGGGAAATATTTGCATTTTGAATATCGAACAAGGAACATCGATCAACGAATAATGAAGTGGAGTATACATTAAGCTTTAAACTTTGTGCCTTTAGCTTGTATTTCTTTCTGCGAAAATCTGCGAGATCCGCGGGAAACAAGTGGCTGTTTATTCTGTGCATTTCTGTGAATTCTGTGGGAACCAAACTACTCCACGTACAGCAACTGCTTTTTCGAAAAATCATATAGTGTTAATCTTCGCAGATCGTAGTAAGCCGTCCAGAAAGATTTCAGGGCCTGTATATAGCTTCGCTTGGCATCGTCTTTTTCCGTGAGCGCTATATTCAGGTTTGTTATATCGATCTTACCAATCAGGTAACGATTCTGTGCTACATTATACCTTTCCGTTGCCACCTCGTCCGACTTCTTGGTAATTTCTATTTGCAGGCGAAGCATTTCAAACTGACGTACCTGCGTCATAATCTCCTGCTCGAAATTTACTTCATCCTGTGCGATGATATAGTCGTTGAGTTTTTTGTTAGCCAATGCCGTGCGCATGCGCGAGCGGTTGCGCCCCCAGTCGAGCACAGGAACACTCAGTGTAAGATTGAACTGTTGCTGTTCTGACGGATCATTATATATATCATTCACCACAAGTCCGTTGTTGTTAAGACCAAAGGCAGCGGTAAGCTCTGTCTGAAAACGTTGCCCACGCGCCTGAGCAATCTCACGATCGGCTTCAATGCGTCTTCGTTCAAAGGCTATAAATGCTGCGCGGTTTTGTTGTGCGCGCTGCAACGCTTCGTCTACCGTAACGGCAAACTCCGGAATGGACTCAGGCAGTATCAGCGAAAGATTATCACCTTCGGTTAATCCTATATAAGTACGCAGCTGCAGGCTGGCAGTTTCCTGGTCGAGCTTGGCCTGCGCAACGGCCTGCCTGGAGCGCAGCAACTGCAACTCTACCTGCAAGAGTTTATCCTGCGAGGTAGTACCTATATTATAGCGGCCTTGTTCAATCTTATATATAGTATCATTATTGGCCAGGTTGAAGGTAGCGATCTGCAAATTGATCTGCGCCTGCAATACATTGAAGAAACGGTCTACTGCTTCGCGCGATATAAATTCCATCTGCTCTACATATTCACGTTTCGATTCTTCATAGCGAAGTGGTTCCGTTTTTTTATCCCAGCGAAGTTGATTGAATGAGAAGAGTGGTTGATTGAGTTGTACATTCATTACCGTACCGCTCCATTGTGTTGCCAGGGCAGAAGCTTCTTTATAGTCTTTAAAATATCCGAGACTGCTGTTGGCCGAGATCGTTCCACCGGTCCAGCTGATGGGCTGCTGCAAACTGAGATTAAGGTTGTTGTTGGTTTGCTCTACCGGTATATATCGAAAGGTACCATCCTGTTGTGGTATCTGGTTTACGCGCTTGTAATAGCTGGGTAAACTTCCATCGAGCCGCAACTGCGGATTATAGTTTGTTTTATAAAACCGATATTGCCAGTAACGGTTTTCTTTCCGTGTTTCTGCCTGCTTCGATGCAGGCGATTGTTCTTTCGAACGGGCAATAATATCTTCCAGGGCAAACACCCGCTGACTATAGCCGAATGATGGAACGAGGAAGAGTATAACAAAAAGTACAGGTAGAGGAGTTAGTTTATTCATAGCGTAGAGATGCAATCGGGTCCTGGCTGGCTGCTTTGCGGGCCGGTGCTATACCGAATATCAACCCGACCGTGGCAGCTACACCAAATGATAAAATGATAGAAGTAAAACTGATAATAGTAGGTATACCGGCAAACTTCGATACGAGGAATGCCAGTGTAACACCGAGTATTACACCAATGATACCGCCCGTAACACTGATCATCACGGCTTCAAAAAGAAACTGCTGCACAACATCACTCTTCTTGGCACCGATAGACAAACGCAGCCCGATCTCCTTGATACGTTCCAGTACAGAGGCAAGCATAATGTTCATGATACCGATCCCTCCTACCAGCAACGATATACCGGCTATAGCACCCAGCACGTAATTGAATATATCATTGGTGCGCTGTTGCTGCTTGAGTAACATTTCCGGTATCTCTATTTCATAATCCACTACATCGTAATGTCTGCGTTGCAATAATCGCGATAGTATCTCTGCAGTGGGGGTAAGCTGGTTCGTTTCATTTACCTGTATCACCAGGCGATCGAGCTGATGGTAATTCTTTTTCTCCTGTTCATTCTGATCGGACGTATTGGTATTTGATACCATACCGCGACTGCGCATGGATTCGAGTCGTAATTGTTCACCGGTAATCTTATCGCGGTTCTTATAGCGAATCAGCACCGATTGTATAGGTGTATATATATCCATATTGAAATCACGAATCCCCAGCTTGCTGATGCTCGACTGCGACACGGCCCGTTCCTGCAATACACCCACAATGGTAAGCCAGTGCTGCCCTACTTTTATATTCTTGCCGATGGGATTTTCGGTTGGAAAAAATTTCGCTTTGATGGAGCTTCCTACTATACATACCGGAGCTCCGAGGTCTTCCTGATCTTTGGTGAATGTTTTACCATCCTGCAGGTTAAAATTATATATCTCGAAATATACCGGCTCTACTCCTACCAGCTTGGCAGAGCGTCTTAACCCGCTACGAACCGCGTATGTATCGAGTATAATTTCAGGGCTGATGCTCGCTATACCGGGAATGGTAGTTTTGATATTATGAACATCGCGTATAGTAAGACCGGGAGAAAATTTCTTTTTATCCTTTTGTCCTACCTGTTCTTCGATCTTCTCTTCTTTCTGTTCTACGATCGGTTTGATCACGATGTTATTTACACCGACAAGTTTGATCTGGTCGAGTATTTCGCGTTGTGCTCCATTACCAATGGCGAGCATGGCAATTACGGCCGCTACACCGAAGATGATGCCGAGTGCTGTAAGCAACGACCGGACTTTATTGGAAATAACTGCTCCTATAGCAATGGAGAGATTTGCCAGTACACGGGGTGAAAACATAGCAGTATATATTAGTTGGATGCTGTAGGCAGTGTCTTGATAGGCTGTTCCTTCTTTTCTTCCGGTTTGTCTTCTTTCTTCTTGCGCTTGCCATTCATCTCCTTTAACAGCGCAATCTCATCTTCTTCCATACCCGGTGGCACAGACAGGTATATCCGGTCATCTTCTTTCAGGCCGGCAAGGATCACCACATCGTTGGAATTGGTGAGACCGATGATCACTTCCTGCTTTATCGTATTGATACCATCCTTTCGAAACACGTAGGTGATTGTATCTGCCTGACTATGCAGGCACTCCAGTGGTATAAACATAGCACTGTCAACCACGCTTGCAACGATACGGTTACTGGTTGTCATGGACGGACGAAGACTCGGGTCTGTACCATCTATCTCTACCGCTACTTCAAATACTTTTGCATCGGAGTTCGGGCGCTGCTCGCCTACATTGGCTACACGGATAACTTTACCGGTAAGTTTTTTATCCGGATAAGCATCAAGACCAACCTGTACGTCCTGCCCGGCTTTTACTTTACGAACATCTACTTCATTGACATACGTCTTCGACATCATCTTGGTAAGATCGGGCAATGTTGCCACAGTAGGTTCCCACATATTTATCTGCGAACCTGCCTTGATCGGTTTTCCATCCCAACCTTTTTCATAGATCACCATGCCTTCTTCCGGAGCAGTAACATTAAACGACTCCATTACTTTTGTCATCGAGCCAAATTCATTCTGCACCTTACGAAGTTCAGCCGATACTTCGCGCATCTTCTCTATGTTCTGCTTCTTCTTGATCTTGTTATTCTCCAACGCCTGCTCATAGGCACGCACAGCTTTTTCAAGATCAATCTCGTGCTGTTTAATGGTAGCCGGTGGCTCATACTTGGATTGCTCCAGTATAATTTTCTTTTCTTCTTTTGCGTATTTCAGATTGACCAGTTCATCGCGCGACTGGCGCATGGTGAGGGTGGTATCGAGTTGTGTTTGCACATACTTGGAGTTTGCTTTCTCCAACTCGATCTGTTTTTCATTAAAACGATTTTGAAATTCAGAACGATCGAGTGTAGCAATCCAATCGCCTTTTTTTACAACAGTACCTTCATCTACTATACTTTGAATGGTAACATTCCAGATGCGGAAGTCACGGAGTTGTGAAGGACCTAAGATCTTTACAGAGTTTTTGGCTTCGAGTTCGCCAGTTGTTTCGATCTCAACTTTGAACGGACCGCGCTTTACGCTGGCCATTACATCGGCTACTTCATTTGATTTGTTACCTCGAACAATAAAAAACACAACCAGAAGCAATACCAATGCTCCACCACCGATTAGGAGTTTTTTCTTCATTTTCAGAAGGAGTTTATGAGTTAGGTTAATGAAAAATACGTGCTATCGCAGATGGTACACTAACCTGTCAATCACTCCCAACTTCACTGGTCCATCCTTTCTATATCTACTTCTATACGTCTGAATAGTTACATATAAGCGGCCATCAGTTTAAAATTCTACACGAATGGTATAAAACAAACGTGCCGGTAAGTTTTTATTGTTTTACCGGCACTATATATTTTTATCGCTTACTTACTACTGGTTCTCGCCTTTCTTTACTGCGAGCTTGGCTATAGCAGCATTCTTATCCAGTTTACCGGCACTCAGTTCTTTTAGCACAGAACCTTTTACCGATACCTCCAGGGAAGAAGGTATACCGCAGCCCGAGCAACGTGTAACGCGAACCTGGAAGATCAACACTTCGTCATCTTTCAGACTCTTCAGTGTTTTACCATACTCCAATACATTGTCTTTCAATTCACGCTCAAAGGTTGGGTAAAGCTCTACCACTTTCTTGTTGCGTGTTGGCTGGTCTACATCTTCCATATTCAGCGTAGGCATATCAAAGCGTTTATAGTCGCGCTCATTGCTGCTATATACCTGCATATAGTAGATCACACCATAGTCTTTCAAACGCTCGTAGTATATATTTTCTTCTGTGAAGTATGTTTTGGAAAGGTCCGAACGATACAGTCGTGAAAATATACTGGAGAGTAATTCCAGGTCCGGCTCAACCGCATCCACCGATTCTGTATTCACTACTTTTATTTTCGTGAGTGCCTGCGTGCGATTCAGTTTACCGGTTTTATACTGTGCTATATCTGACTTTAATGCTTCGATGGAAAGGTGCGTACGCTTCGGTGCATTGAAGTATTGATTTACCCACATGCGTGGCTGATTGCCCTGGTTGGTAATAATAATTCTTTCCTGCGGACCGAGCTGAGAGATCAGGTCGCTGTAGTCGAGCAAAAATTCTTTTGCCGCTTCAATCACTTTCAGGTTGTATGAATCGCGAACGCTATCCATATCCGTGCGTGCTCTTGCTTTACCGCCCTTATCTTTCAATTTGTATTTATAGGTCTTTCCATTGGAAACGGCCTGGTTCTCGTGTTCTTCTTCTTCCTCATTGCCACGTATATCGATCGTGGCAGCACCATCTTCATCTTCGCCATAGATAAATACATTATTACTTCCGCCTGCTCCCAGCGAAAAAGCTATAGGAGTAGTATAGTCAGCAGGAAGAGAAAATGTTACACCATAGCCTTCCTGGTAATTCCCTTTTACTTCCAGCGGAAAGAATGTTCGCTGATTGCTGAATTGCTGTTTGATGAGTGTGCTCAATACGTTTTCTGCCACACCTATATCACGGCGCATACGCTCTTCATCGATACCCGTCTTTTGCGCCACAGCAACATGCCCTGCGAGCATCACTGCCATCCATCCGCACATCAATACCCGAATAATAGATCTCATATACTTAAAATTGTTCAGTGGTTACTTGATTCAGTTCTTTTACAGCTTCTGCTGTATGCTTTAATATTTAGTTTCTTTTGTTTCCGTTGCCCCTACCGTAGTAATGATGCTGGAAAGTATCTGTTCTGTTTCCTGACGGAATATATCGGTGTTCTGCTCCAGTGCCTTGAGTCGTGTTTGCACCAGTTGCATATCATCCGTACGTTGTTGCTGCAGATACTTGGCAAAATCTACCAGCAGGTTCTCGATATACTTCTTCTGCTCGGTTGATGAGAGCTGGAAGTAATTCTTTACTACTTCGGTGTTCTGGTTCTGCAGGGTTGATACAAACTGGCGGATCTGTTCCTGTGAAGCCGTGGATGCTTCTTTTACCAGCCGATCAATTTTACCGGAGTTAGACGCAAGGTTACTCCGGATCGATTGATCCAGTTTTTGCTGTGTCTCTTTCCAGCTTGCCTGCATCGCTATATTATTCTGATCGAGCGATTGGTTGATCATCTGCTGTACATCCGTTGCTGTGAGCGATGGCGCTGATTCAACAACCGGTATAGCAGTCTTCTTCGGTTCACCAAAGCTGATCTTGAATTCATTACCCGACAGACTCACTTGTGTACCGGTAAATTTACCTACCAGCATAATGATGAGTAAAGATGCTGCTATACTTGCTATCGTACGGAACGTTGGCGTGTTCCAGATAAAGCGTTGCTGACCACTGTCGCCTAAAACGATAGGCGGAGCTATCACTTCTTTATCTTCTACTGCGCCCAGCATTTTTCGAAGTTGCTGATATCTCTCCAGCTCCTTACGGGCATTGGCATCCGACAAAAGATAGTGTTCCATCTTTTCCTTCTCCTCTCCCTCCAGTTCGCCATAGAGGTATGCCATCCAATCCTGTTGATCCGGTTTATAGCTCATAGCCAATCGTATCTTTAGTAATGTTTTTTCGCTCCAGAATTTTCTTCAGTCCGTCCAGTCCATAGTACATTCTCGACTTCACGGTGTTCTCTGATATATTCAGCACTTCTGCAATCTCACGAAACTTTAATCCTTCGTATTCTTTCATGATCACCACTTCGCGCTGTTCATCACTTAGCTCACACAAGGCCTGCTGCAGAATATCAGAAAGTTCCGACTGCCTGAACTGACTCTCGGGGTTGGCATACCGTTGTGACGATGATTCCCAGGCAGGTGAATCTTCAGCTTCACGGTTCCAGACCACATCGAACGACAGTGACCGGCTTCCTTTTTTCTTGCGGGCTTCTTCGCGACAATAGTTTACGGCAATCTTGTAGAGCCATGATTTAAACCTGGCTATATCCTGCAGGCCAGCCAGGCTGCGGCACATGGAGATAAATGTTTTTTGTGATACCTCCATAGCCAGATCGTGATCCATAAAGAACTTGTAGCTGAAGTTGTAGATACGTTTGTACCACAACTGAACCAGCTTGCCTTGCGCATTCTGGTCTCCCTGTTTCGCCCGGGCAATTAGGGTGTCGGAATGCATCATCGCGATGTCGAGTAAAGTCTCGGCCATGAGGTCAAATTTCGAAGGATTTAGGCTTTTACGCCATTTCTATAGTAAAGATGACGAGGCTGTTTAAAAAGTTTTAACAAGATAAATCTTTTTTAAAAGCCGCCAGCTTTCAATTCGATACCAGCTCTGACTTGCCAGCGGCTACTGTTCCGCCTTGGGTAAAGTTTGCTTACACCACGCCAATATGTATGGATAAAGGTCAACGGCTTTTAAATCTTTATGCTCCTGGCTTAGCCTGATAAGTTCGCGATTGAACTCTTTGAATTTGATAAAGTTTCTATTCTCTACCATCAACTCTTCTCGCTGACGTATTACGTAGTCGGCTGTAGATTTGTCGTAGGTGGATAATATATACAGGCAGAAAACAGCATGGGTCATATATTCATTAAAAACACTTACAGAGCTTGTATAGAAATCGCTGCTATTGCCGCGTTTTGCCCAGAAACTCCGCTGGGTAAAGATGCTATCTACCTGCCCTGTGTAATGGCTGGTAGCAGGGTTTACATAGTTATGGTCGATCTCGGTGAAGAGTATACCCGACATTAATCCTTCTTTTTGTTTCTCATCAGCCCCTCGCATATTATCGTACTGCTGTGTGCCACATATAAACATTACATTTTCAGTGAACCATTTATTATTGGGATAATCATAGGTCGAGTACCTTTGCGTGCTGTGTGAGCGCCAAATGAGCGGTGAGAAGACCACTCTGTAAGACTGACACTGGCTTTGAGGGAATTGTTCTTCGAGCCAACTCCACATCTGCCGTACGGGCAGCAAGTGTTTTTCTCGCTCTATTGCCTTTGTATAGTATACGAGATTGTTTTTGTAGAACTGCCTGAACTTCGATTTCCTGGCGAAGTCTTCCACTAAAGGCTTGAGCTTACCAAAAAGACTGTTGTCTGCCAGCTCATCGCCATAGCCGTAATAATAGGGACCGTTAAACAAAAGTGTTGTATTGGCTGATCCCGTCTTGGGGTCCTGGAAATTAAAAGCAAAACTATTTTCCCGGAAGTCGTAGTACTTAATAGCACGTAGACTGTCTGGAAAGTCGAGGGCTTTCAAAACAGGATGGTTCATATAGGGCTTGAAATAAGCAATCATCCGCTTATAATATTCGCCTTCGTTATACAAGTCTGATGCACGCTGACCACTAGGTGAAAGCGTCCAGATGATATTGGCCAGTTCATACACTTCAGGAATATCGAATCGAACGTTACCCAGATTCTTCTTCATGTATTCGGGTGTGAAGTAGTTCGCTATGCTATTGAAGTGAACCCGTAATGTTGTTTTGCCCTTCGGTGATTCAAAACGTATGTAGAGATTATGGGCATACGGTATTTTGTTGTTATAGAGAAGTTTAACACTATCGGTACCGTAGTATACCATAATATAATTATCCAGGCTTGCATCGGTGCCGGGACTTCTATTGTCTTTTCTGCTTACTGGATAACGAAATAAATTTGGATTGCCTTTAAACTTGAGCGCAAAAGTATCGTTGGGACACCACAATGTTTCAGGGTAAGTTTCTTCAACGGTTTGGCCCCAAACAGATGCTGCTAAACTTAGCGCAGCAAAAACGAAGAGTATTGGTTTCATATATAGGGATTGGGATTATGATATACAACTGCATGAATTTACATATACAGTTGCGTTGAATAACGAACAAAAACATAGATTATTGAATGTAGAAGTATAAATGCAGAGAGACGAAAAGTCGGGGAAGACCGGAAGTTAAGAGAGCACTGTACCAACCTTACCTGCATTAACGGGATAACGGTTAACGAATAACGGAATTGAATATCGAACAAGGAACACTGATCAACGAATGTCGAAGTATAAAGACACACTACTAATTCCATTCACACCTCCAGCGGCCAGGAGCCAGCAACTAAGTAAAAGGCTCCACTCCCCGCCCAAGTTACCCTAGCAGCCAGTATCTATTTTTGAATATCTTTGCGGCCGCATGAAAAAAATTATTTCCTGGCTTATCCGGTTTGTGCCGCGTAAATACCTGCAGCGTGCAGGTGGTTTGGGGCTGAAAGTTGTTGCTGCGTTTTTCTATCGTGGCAATGCAGTAGAATGCCCGGTGTGTAGTAGCCATTACCGTTCGTTCATGCCCTACGGGCGTATCAATCCAAGGCCGAATGCATTGTGTCCGAACTGTTTGTCGTTAGAGCGGCACAGACTTATATGGCTATACCTGCACGAACGCACCAACTTCTTTAAAAGTAAACTTCACGTGCTGCATATAGCACCGGAAGCATGCTTTATAAAACGCCTTGAACAAATTCATGGTGACCACTATATAACGGCAGATATAGAGTCGCCACTGGCAAAAGTAAAGATGGACATCCACGAGATTCCTTTTGCTGCCAATACCTTTGATGCTGTGCTCTGCAATCACGTGCTGGAACATGTGCGTGACGATATACAGGCGATGCGCGAGATACACCGCGTATTGAAACCTGGTGGCTTTGCTATACTGCAGGTGCCATTCTTCAACCCCATTCCAGAAACTACATTTGAAGATAACTCCATTACCGATCCGCGCGAACGTGAAAAAATCTTCGGCCAGGATGATCACGTACGCAAATACGGACACGACTATCCGAAGCGAATGGAGCTTGCCGGACTTCAGGCCATTGAAGACGATTTTGTGAATGTATTACCGGAAGAGACAAGAAAAAAATTCGGCCTGGTAAAAGGCGAGATACTCTATAAAGGCGTTAAAGTATAGCTAAAAAACTATGGACTGTAATTTACCACCCGGTATATATACAGTCCATCGTATACACTTATCTATTTGACGTGCAGGCGGCTGCGCAACACTTGTATTACTGACAGTACCTTACAGCGATTATAATATACTATCCATAAACAACACATGGTGACAGCCAGCGCCAAAAAGAAAAGATAGCCGCCATCGCCTTTTACAGATATACCGAGTATAGTAAGGTGCATACCAATTGCTCCGGCCATCAGTCCAAGTCCCAGCAATCCACCCAGCCAGGCCGTAGCATTAATCAGTATCAATACAGAAGCCACCAGTTCCAGTATACCCACCAGTATTCTGCCCCACGGCTCCATACCTACCGTTGTAAAAATATATACTGATTCTTCTGACGCTGAAAATTTAAAATATAGTGTCTGCACCATAATGAGTGCCGCCACGATGCGGGTTATCCAATAGAAAACAGATGTACTTTTCATATATCGTTAAAGGTTAGAGGGTTTATTTGTTCCGATACCAGATATACGTCAAAAGTATACAGCGGGTCTTGACACAAATGTCACCTGGAAGACGATGCATGGAATTATCGAGGTATGTAAAGCAAAAAAGGAAACTGTATAATGCAGTTTCCTTGGGGAAATATTGTTAGCCCGCTGCTGAAGATCTATACTTCAGGAACTTGCGCTATAAATACTCTTTAGATTCTTTGTGAAACGGATTTGCCGGATTGCTTGGGAGCCTCTTTCTTGGTATAAGTCGGGCAGGTATATTGACTGCACGCTGATATGAAGGCTGCTAAGAGAGCAAATAAAACAATCTTTTTCATTTCTGTGGGATTGAACTTCAACAAAAATAAACTTCTTTAAGAACAAAACAAACAATATACCGGAATCTTAAACGATCATCAGATTACATCCACGCACATCGCTGTTGTCCATACGACCCAGTACTTCAAATGTACCATCCTCATAAACTTTACCCAGGTCTTCGGTCTCGATGAATGATATCGTTTGATAGTTTGCTAAATCTATCACATTAATGCCGGCCGTTTCACGAAGTAACCCCTTGCTCAACGGATCTGTAATGTCGCGCCCTATAATTTTTATCCAGGGCGGACAGGTAAATAGGAATTGGCCCCTTGTGTAGGCCTGGGATAATAATTCCGTCATACCATATTCTGAAAATATTCCGGTAACATTCAGTTTTTCACGAAGGATCGTGTGCAGCTCCGCTCGTGTAATTTCCTTTCTTCTCCCCTTCATACCACCAGTTTCAAACACGAGACAGTGACTCAGATCTATACCGGCATGTTGCTCGGCCAGGTCGAGTAAAGCAAACGAAACACCCCACAGAATTATTTTCCTGGAATCTTTACTGCGCAGCGCTTCAATATCCTGCAATAATTTATCCACCTGGTATAGATAGTACGATGAATAGGTTGATCCGCTTTGTCTGATGAAGTGATCCATCATAGCAATAAGAGACGATCCTTGTCGCTCAAGATAAGAGGGTAACAATGCCAGGAAGTGATAGTCTGAGAGCGGGCCGAAAAAATATTCAAAGCACCGCTGCGAATGCTGTTGGTAAAACTCCAAATTTGCCAATGCATGCCGGCTCACCGATGCACCGGTAGTGCCGCTGCTGGTAAAGGTAATTTCCGGTTGCCATACACCACTTTGAACGGTGTGACTCTTGAAGAACGAGATAGGCAGAAACGGAATATCCTGCAGGGAGCGAACCGCGTGGACATCAACCGACAGGTTCTGAATGAACGACCGGTATACCGGGTTGTTAACCGCCTGAAAACGAAAGACCTCTATAGCAATATCAACAAAGGTTTGATCGTTAACGGTGTATAATGTAGATTCAAAACTTTTAAAAGTATCCAAGCGTTACGTAACTTAACCGGGTTCAAAAATACAGAATGAAAATTACAAAGGGTCTATTGCTGTTTGGGGTTTTAGTAGTGGTGGTCAGCGCATGCTTTAGCCCACCGGAATATCCTAATCAGCCAAGCATTAACCTGGCAGGTCTTGATTTTTACGCAGAGGTCGATGCGCTGGATTCTCTCGTGCTCTCGATCGATTTCCGTGATGGCGATGGCGACCTCGGTCTGGGTGCCGATGAAATTTCTTATCCGTATCACCCGCGCAATTACTTTTTGCAAAACAACGGGCAACTTATTCCTATACCCACTACTTCGCCTTACACCAACATTCCACCTATTATATATTTGAACGAGAATCAGCAGGGTAAACTTGCTACGAATCGCACATTGGAAGATCCGGCTTATTCCAGCAAGATGC
Organism: Ohtaekwangia sp.; assembly: GCF_036568665.1. Lineage (GTDB taxonomy): Bacteria > Bacteroidota > Bacteroidia > Cytophagales > Cyclobacteriaceae > Ohtaekwangia. Next base: position 17,536 of record NZ_DATCSD010000029.1, read on the forward strand.
CTCCCTATATTTATCCCTATACCTGTAACACCTATATATTCGATACTTTGTATGTAGAGAAGGGTGATGAAGCCATCTTTGATGCAACGTATAATATTACCGATACTTTGCGCAGCTCGAATCCGCAGAACAAAGATTTGTACGAAATCAAAGAAATATTCTATACACAGGAGAACCCTAACTACGATAACATTACGGTTGACTTCATTCTCAGCAATGGAACAGAACTTGACTGGGAGACTATAACTGGTACTGAGTGTGGTCCTTCATTCGATGGACGTTTCCCGCGCTTATCTGATAAAACGGGTGTGCCGCTGGAAGGAACGCTGCGCTATAGTATGAAATCAGAAGGTCTGGCGATCGTGCTGGGCTCACAGTCATTCAAACTTCGTGTGCAGATCAAGGACCGCGCACTCAACGTCAGCAACATAATCGAAACAGACTATGTAACGCTGGAAGGCATCAAAAGAAAAGGGTAAAATTTACTTTTACCCTTTCTCAATTTATCGTATTATACCTTGCTTCTATATATTTCAACGCTCGTATAGCGAAGGAAACCTGTCAGGGTCTGCTTCATTCATCATCGCATATACCGTTTCAAATACTTCTTCCGGATTCGGCTTGGTAAAGTAATCACCATCGGAAGCATACGCAGGGCGATGCTCCTTCGCAGTAATTGTTACCGCTTTTGAATCCAGGTATTTATAGGCATCCTGTTCTTCCAACACCTGCTGCATCATAAATGATGTTGCTCCGCCCGGTACATCTTCATCTGCAAAAATAATACGGTTCGTTTTCTTTACCGATTCTACAATACGATGATGAACATCAAATGGCAATAAGGTTTGCGCATCGATTACTTCACAAGATATACCAAACTGTTCCAGGTCTTCAGCAGCTTCCATTACCACGCGGCACATGGAGCCATAGGTAACAATCGTAACGTCTGATCCTTCTTTCAAAACCTCAGGCACACCCAGTGGCACGGTAAACTCTCCGATGTTATCGGGTATACGTTCTTTCAGGCGATAGCCATTCAAACACTCCACGATAATAGCGGGATCGTCTGACTTTAACATGGTGTTATAGAAGCCGGCAGCCTGCGTCATATTACGAGGCGTAATTATATATATACCTCTCAGGCTTTGCAGCAACATACCGATCTGCGAACCTGCATGCCATACACCTTCCAGGCGATGACCGCGTGTACGTATAATCAGCGGGGCCTTCTGCCCGCCTTTGGTTCTATATTGCAAACACGCAAGATCATCCGATAATGTAGGCAGCGCATAGATGAGGTAATCGAGATACTGCATCTCTGCAATCGGACGAAGGCCACGCAACGCTGCGCCTATACCCTGACCGATGATGGTACACTCACGAATACCAGTATCGGTTACACGAAGTTCACCATGCTTCGCCTGCAAACCGGCAAAGCCCTGATTAACATCGCCTATCTTTCCTACATCTTCACCAAACGCAAGCACCAGCGGATCGCGGGTTAAGGCTGCATCAAAACATGCCTGTAATACTTCACGTCCATCTACTATAGATGAGTGGTCGCTGTATTGTGCCGGTATAACCTCCACATTACGCGCAGCATCTTCTGATGCACTATATAAATGCGAGCTGTAGCGATTAAAGTTATCGTCATCCGAAGCTCGTAACCATTCGATCAATTCACTCTTTACTGCGCTATCTTCTTCGCGTAAATACCGAAGTGCTTTTTTAGCAGCCTTCATCGTATCCAGTCGCGTAGCATTGATCGCAGTAGTTAACTCTGTGCGAAGCTTATTGATCTCCTCGCTATACCGGCTTTGCGTTTCAGCTCTCTCCAGTATATCCGTAACAATCGCCTGGTCTTTGCGCACGTCTTCTATAAATGCTTTCCATGCGCGATCTTTTGCCAGCTTGGCCGATTGCTTTGCTTCTTTTTCAATAGCATCGATCTCTTCCGGCAATACCATTACTTCCTGAATGATCCACTCGCGCATTTTGCGAATGCAATCATGCTCTGCTTCCCACGCAAGACGTTCTTTCGATTTATAGCGCTCGTGCGAACCGGAAGTCGAGTGTCCTTGTGGCTGCGTAAGTTCATCTACGTGCAACAATACCGGTACATGTTCTTCGCGGCATATTTTCTCTGCACGTTGATAGGCTTCTACCAGTTCCTGGTAGTCCCAACCTTTTGCAGTAATGATCTCAAAACCCTTTTCGTGTTTTGTACGCTGCAGTCCTGCCAATACTTTTGATATACTTCCCTTGGTTGTATGATACTCGGCCGGTACAGATATACCATAGGCATCATCCCAGATGGAAGTGAGCATAGGCACTTGCAAAACTCCGGCCGCATTCATGGCTTCGAAGAACATACCTTCCGATGTGGAGGCATTGCCAATAGTACCGAAAGCAATCTCGTTACCATTCGAAGAGAAATTAGTATACTCTTTCAATGCCGGGTTGTTACGGTATAGCTTCGATGCATACGCAAGCCCGAGGAGGCGCGGCATCTGGCCTGCTGTGGGAGATATATCAGCACTGCTGTTCTTTATCTCCATCAGGTTTTTGAATTTACCATTGGCATCCAGTGTACGCGTGCCGAAGTGGCCCGTCATTAAACGACCTGCCGTAGAAGGATCTGCTTCCAGATCGGTATGCGCGTAGAGCTGTGCGAAGAATTGTTGCACGGTAAGTTCACCGATCGCAAACATAAAAGTCTGGTCGCGGTAATACCCCGAGCGGAAATCACCGTTACGAAATACTTTCGCCATAGCAATCTGCGCCACTTCTTTACCATCGCCGAAGATGCCAAACTTGGCTTTCCCCATAAATACTTCTTTACGGCCGATGATGCTGGCTTCCCTGCTTTCTACTGCCAGGCGATAGTCTGAAAGTATATCTTTCACTTTCGCCTGCGAGAACTTTGTCTTTGCTTCTTTTATCACGCTCAAAATTTCGGGATTTGGTGAAACCTGTTGAGGTCAAAAATAGGGAATAGTTTTACCTTTCAAAAGCACCAACGATTGCAGTAACTGATTAAAGAAAGGTGCATTACAAATTTTATTTCGACAAACATCTTTCATCGGAATTTTAGATGAGTGAATCTCTCGTTTGCAGGTATTTATTTCGAATAAAAATGATCTTTCATACTCTCCTTTTTCATACTCCGTGCCACTGTATATTTGCACCCGCTCATTAACAATCTATTAATAAACGCTTATGATTATTGGTGTCCCGAAAGAAATCAAGAATAACGAAAATCGTGTTGCATTAACTCCTGCAGGAACACAGGAACTCGTGAAGCGCGGCCACACGGTATATGTTCAAAAGACTGCCGGTGTTGGCAGCGGCTTTTATGATGAAGACTATCAAAAGGCAGGCGCAACGTTGATCGCAGATGCTGCTGAAATTTTCAGCAAGGCAGAGATGATCATGAAGGTAAAAGAACCAATCGAGCAAGAGTATAAGCTCATCAAAAAAGATCAGCTTGTCTTTACATATTTCCACTTTGCTTCGTACGAGCCACTCACCAAGGCCATGATTGCCAGCGGTGCTGTATGTCTTGCTTACGAAACCGTTGAGCGCCCCGATACCAGTCTTCCGTTACTTATACCGATGTCGGAAGTAGCCGGAAGAATGTCTATACAGGAAGGTGCTAAATACCTGGAGAAGCCTTTGAAGGGCCGCGGTATATTACTGGGTGGTGTTCCGGGTGTGAAGCCTGCCAAAGTATTGGTATTAGGTGGTGGTGTTGTAGGAACCAATGCCGCGAAGATCGCAGCCGGTATGGGAGCGGATGTTACCATCCTTGATCTTAACCTCACTCGCCTGCGTTACCTGGATGATGTAATGCCGAAGAATGTACACACGATGGTATCAAACGAATATACCATTCGTGAATTAATAAAAGATGCCGACCTTATTATTGGTGGTGTGTTAGTGCCTGGTGCGAAAGCTCCGAAGCTGATAACACGCGACATGTTGAAGTCAATGCGTCCCGGAACAGTGTTAGTAGATGTTGCTGTAGACCAGGGAGGATGTATTGAAACCTGTCGTCCTACTACCCACGAAGATCCTACCTTTATCATTGATGATGTAGTACACTATTGCGTGGCGAACATGCCGGGTGCAGTGCCCTATACTTCTACCCTTGCGCTTACCAACGCTACACTTCCATATGCGATTCGCCTTGCCGGGCAGGGATGGAAGAAAGCTTGTCAGGACAGCCTTGAACTGCGCAATGGTCTTAACGTGATCAATGGAGATGTGGTGTATAAAGCAGTAGCGGATGCATTCAATCTTCCTTACACTGATGTAAAGAAATACCTGTAATCAATACATGGTTACGAACGAAAGCCGCATGGTACCTGAACCAGCGGCTTTTGTCATTTAGGGCTGGCAAGGGCAATAATATAACCATGTTAAGCAGCAACCCTCTTTTGGAGTATCGCGTTACTTATTCTATTTTTAGCGCCAAATAATCCGGAACTACACGGCATGGAAATATTCGTCCACGCGGAAACCTGGCTCGCCTTGTTAACGCTTACGTTTTTTGAAGTTGTATTAGGTATTGATAACATCATCTTTATTTCCATTGTTGCCAATCGCCTGCCGCCCGAGATCAGAGCGCGTACCCGTAATATGGGTCTTATACTCGCTTTGGTGGTTCGCATATTCCTGTTACTCGGTATAACATGGGTTATATCTTTCAAACAACCTTTATTTCACTTGTCCGATATTATCGGCAGTAAGCTCGTTCACTTGTTCAGCGATCACGATCATCCTTTCAGTGGCCGCGACCTGATCCTGATGTTTGGCGGTTTATTCCTGATCGCAAAAAGTACACGCGAGATCAACCACGAGATGGAAGGTGAAGATAATCTGGAACAGGAATCAAAAGGTAAAGCCAATGTTACCGGCATTATTATACAGATCATTCTGCTCGACATCATTTTCTCGTTCGACTCTATCCTTACGGCTGTAGGTCTTACCAATCATGTTATTATCATGATCGCTGCAGTAATTATATCCATTGGTATCATGATGATCTTCTCGGGCGCTATCAGTGATTTCATCAACCGCCACCCTTCTATGGAAGTGCTGGCACTCGGGTTCCTGATATTGATCGGCTTTATGCTTTTCCTTGAAGGGCTCGAGTATGCTATACCCAAAGGATATATATACTTCGCGGTGGTATTCTCGCTTATGATCGAGATGGTAAATATTCGTGTACGTAACAAGCGAAAGAAAGCTAAAGAAGAATTTCATGAATAATGACGAGCAACTGCGTTATCCGATCGGCAGGTTTACGGCAAAGGATTCTTATACCCTCGAAGAAGTACAAGCCAACATCAAACGAATAGAAGCCGTACCGGCAAAGATCGAGGCGTTGGTGAGCACACTTACACAACAGCAACTGGGAACACCTTATCGCCCCGGAGGATGGACAGCGCTGCAGGTTATACATCATATACCGGACAGCCACATGAACGCCTATATACGCGTGAAGTGGACACTGACGGAGGAAACACCTACGATCAAAGCATACGATGAAACAACCTGGGCATTAACACCCGAGACGCAGGCTGATCCTTCTATCTCCATCAACCTGTTAAAAGCGCTTCACACTAAATGGACAACGCTATTGAAAGGTCTGACAGAGAAAGATCTTGAGAAGAAATTCTATCACCCCGATTCAAAAAAATATGTACGCCTCGATCAGGCCATCGCTTCGTATGCGTGGCATGGCGAACATCATTTGGGTCATATAAAAATTGTAGCCGGTCAATCATAACAACTTGACGAGTTATAAGCCGCCATTCTTCCTCTTTAATGCGCACCTGGAAACTATATATCCAGCGTTGCTGAGAAGAGTAGCGCTGAAACCTTATCATCGTGAACGCATCACGACTCCTGATAATGACTTCCTTGATCTGGATTGGATAAGACAAGGCTCCTCGCGACTGGTAATTATATCGCATGGACTTGAAGGCAATTCGCAACGCGGCTATATAAAGGGCATGGCGAAGATGTGTATTGCCAACGGGTACGATGTACTCGCCTGGAATTTCAGAGGATGCAGTGAAGAAATGAACCATCAATTGCGCTTCTATCACAGCGGTGCAACGGATGACCTGGACTATATTGTTCGGCACGCGATCAACAGCGGGTATAACGATATTACACTCATCGGTTTCAGCCTCGGTGGTAATCTTACGCTCAAGTATCTTGGAGAACAAAGACCATTACCCGCTATACAAAAAGCTGTAGCGTTTTCAGTACCATTGAATCTATATACCAGTTGCCGGAAAATCTCGCTTCCCTCCAATCGTATCTATGCCGAGCGTTTCTTAAAGAGTCTGAAGAAAAAGATCATCACCAAAGCGGCCTCCCGAAAAGAGCTCGACATTCGTAACATTGATACTATAGCTTCGCTGATCGATTTTGATGATCGCTATACGGCACCGCTTCACGGCTTTCAGAGTGCGGTAGATTATTATACCCGGTGCAGCTCCCTGCAATTTCTTTCTTCTATTCCGGTATCAACGTTGATCATCAATGCTCAGAACGATCCGTTTCTCAGTGAAGATTGCTATCCGGTAAAATTACTGCAAGGACACTCCTATGTTCGTTTTGAAAATCCCGCGCATGGCGGTCATGTCGGGTTCGCTCAATTCAATAAAAATGGATTATATTGGAGTGAAGAGCGCGCAATGCATTTTATAAACGATTAACTTGCCAGCTTGGTAAATATACCCATAACCCAACAAGAGTACTTCGTACGCTTTCAACACTTGATGTATGATTGAACACTACAGTATTACGGCTACACCTGAAAAGATACGCGACAGGTTTTCTGTGGATGTTCCTGAATTTTTCAAGCCACGGTATAACGCATGTCCAACACAATTACTCCCGGTTATTACCAACTCATCGCCACAGGGGGTTTCTACTTTTTACTGGGGCACATCACCGGAGTGGGCCAAGAATAAATCGTTGAGTGAAAAGATCATCAATACGCAGGTAGAGTTCATCACAGATAAACCTGCTATCAAAAAAGCATTGATGAAGACTCGCTGTATTATACCAGCCGATGGATTTTATGCCTGGAAGAAAGCCGGTAAGAAAACACGTATACCCTATCGTTGCATCTGTACTGACCAGGAGCTTTTTTCTTTTGCCGGATTGTGGGAAGAGTATGAAGATACTGATGGCAACGAGTTCCATACATTTACCATCATTACTACACCAGCCAGTCCGTTGGTAGCTGCTATACAAGAGAGAATGCCAGTGATACTTACTCCGCGCGAAGAAACTGTATGGCTTGATAAAAACAGTACAGAGGATGACCTGATGGGTATATTAAAAGCTTATGGTGCCGAGCACATGAGTCACTATCCTGTATCGCCACGGATAAGCGATGTTACTACTGATGTGCCTTCTCTTATTCGCCCTGCTCCTGCTTCGGATCAGTTTGGTAATTTAACATTGTTTGACTGAGAGAGCCTTTATTCGTTAATTGTTATCCGTGGTGGAAAAAATCCAATGGCACAGCGTTACGTAAAGAATGCCCAGAGGTTCACAGAGTATTGATATACCCTTCTAACTATTAACCGATAACGTGTAACGGACAAAGGATCAAAATCCATCGTCATCTTCTTTCTTCTCCTCGTTTGCAGGATCTTCTTTAGCAGGATCGTCTTTCTTCTTCTTCGCTTTCTTTTCCTTCTTCTTGCGAGGTTTCTCTTCGTCAGGCGTTGTCGCGTTTGTCCCTACATCGGTAGATTTCTTTTTCTTCTTCAGGAATGAGAACAGACCTTTCTTCTCAGGCTGTTGCTGTTCCTGAACAACCGGCTTCTGTTGTTCGTCTTCATCTACATAGTCGAAGTCGTCTTCTTTAGGTTCCGGTATAGTTTGTATCGTTGTTGTATCGGCCGGTGCTTCTTTCTTCTTTTTCTTAAATATATTCTTGAAGAAGCCGAAGAATCCTTTCTTCGCAGCCTTGGCAGCTTCCGCTTTCTGTGCTGCCTGTCCCATCTTAGCAAGACGTACATCCGGCAATACCAGGTAATCGCGCAGGTACCACATATAGTTATCCTGCTCTACATTGAACGTTACCTCTGTTACAATATAGCGCGGTGTTTTCGGAACGTATTTACCCGTGGCCGGATCATAGATAAGACTATCAGGATAATCGTACTTCAGTACTCTGATCTCCTTGTCTTTGGTTATCATGTATACACTATCTTCTTCAGCAGCGGCAGTGTCGCGCGGAACATCTTCTATGTAAATACTATCGATCACCGAACGGGCTGCCAGATCAAGCTCTGCACCCGGCACAACGCCATCTTCGCCATCCATACCAAAGTCGGGCTTCAGTGAATCAGGCACGGCTACATATACCGGCTTCATCGGCACGGTCTGCATGCTGCGGATCTTCTTCCGATACGAGGTCTGCTCCGCGATCAGATACTTATTCTTACTGGCTGTGAATACTTTAGGAGTAGAATCTTCCTGGAAATAGCTGAATTTTTTACGAAGTTCATTCTTATCATAGATAAAAGCACTCTGGTACGCAGGGCATATCATGCGCTGAGTACAGGCACTTAAAAGCAGGCAAGCACAAATAAATACAAAAAATGCCCTCAGCATGAACAGGGTAATTCAAACAAAAATAAGGATTTTAAGCAGAACTGATTCTCAAAACCCATTTATTATCAAAATTAGGAAGTCTTTCATGCACCAAATAACGCTCAGTCGAGTGTTTTAGTCCCTCACAGAGGAAAAAAAGCTTCTGGCTACAAGCCACTAGAGGTACTTGGAGAAGTGTGTATTTATACTTCAACATTCGTTGATCGATGTTCCCTGTTCGATATTCAATTCCGTTCATCGTTGATAGTTTTAGCTTCTGCTTTTCACTTTAAGCTTTCCTCTTGACATAGTCAACTCTCCTGCCGACCTTTACTATACATCCCTCATCTTATGGTCTATCACGTTTTGAATGGTGATGCGTTGGCAACTATATTTCCGGAGGCGGGCCTTTCGGGAGAAGTTGCCGTGATGCGCGAAGGACTTGTAACGGGCGATCTGCAGGGCGATGATCTCTCCTCTTTCTGGAAAAACAGGGCGGCCCATTGGGGCACTCCGTATGAAGAGTATAATTCCAAAGTTGTATCGTCATTCAAAAAGCTGATGGCTGCACCCGATCCGACAGAGTTCAATCTATGGTTCGGGTACGATCTCTTCTGCCAGGTAAATATGTGGTTTGTTATTTCGGTGCTATACGATCTTTCGATCCGCAAAGATGTATATGTAGTATATCCGTCTTTCCTTCCTTCAGAGCAACGATGGAATGACTACGGTGGGGCCAATGGTCGCGACCTGCAAACCAGTTTTCGTAACCGGGTGCGATTTAATGATAACGACTTCAAACTAGGCGAAGCTCTCTGGACAGCCTATAAACAAAATGACCTGCACCTGATGGAAAGTTTATGTCGTGTGCGGTCTGCCTGCTTTCCTTATGCAGCAGAAACCTGCCAGGCTCACTTTGATCGCTTTGCCGCAGCCGGTGAAAAGAGTGCGTTAACTTGCGCGATCGAAGAAATTATTCACAATGGATCAGACGACTTCCACCAGGCTTTCCGGGAATTTAGTAAGCGCAAAGGTGTATATGGCTTTGGCGATACGCAGTTTCGCGAGCTTTACGACAACGTAGTTCGTACACGCTGATATAGTATAGCGATGGGGCATGCTATATTTCAAGTTATCAGAATAAGGTAAGCTGATCTTGTATACCATCTTTCTTTTCGCGTACCACCATGTCGCCAAAATTCGAGAGAGATATACCCAGCAGTCGTACTTTCTTTTCTTTCATATCAACACTCGCCAGTAAATTCTTAACGGTTGATACAATTGTTTCCAGGTCATCTATACCTTGTGTAAACGACTGGCTTCGCGTTATCAGTTTAAAGTCGCTATACTTGATCTTGAGTGTTATAGTACGTCCCTTCAAATGATGGCGCCTCAATCGCTCACTCACTACAGGTGCTATCTTCTCTAACTCTACATGCATCTCTTCCGGTTCAGCCAGATCATACGGAAATGTATCTTCTGCTCCAACTGATTTTGTTTCACGATGAGGCTGTACTAACCGATCGTCTTGTCCCCGCACAATCTTATAGAAGAAGCGCCCGGCTTTGCCAAAATTTTTGATGAGTTCATCTTCCGATAATTTCTTGAGATCTGCACCGGTGTGAAGGCCCATGCTTTTCATTTTTGCTGCAGTAACTTTACCAACACCAAAGAATTTCTCGACCCCTAAATTCTCCATGAACGACTGTATGCGTGACGGACCTATAAATGTGAGTCCATCGGGCTTCTGCATATCAGAAGCAATCTTCGCTACAAACTTATTGATCGATACACCAGCCGATGCTGTGAGTTGCAATTCATCTTTGATCGCCTGCTTTATCTGCGTAGCAATCTCGATTGCAGAACCAATCGCTTGTTTATCTTCCGTTACATCCAGGTAGGCTTCGTCTAGCGACAAGGGTTCGATGAGATCGGTATACCTGAAAAATATCTCGCGTATCTTTTGTGATACCGCTTTATATACATCAAACCGTGGTCGTACAAAAATTACTTCGGGACAAAGCTGCTTTGCCTGCTTGGATGGCATAGCCGAACGAACACCAAACTTACGCGCTTCATAACTGGCTGTCGCCACAACACCACCTCGCCCTTCCGGAGAACCACCTACAGCAATGGGCTTGCCTCTGTATTCCGGATTGTCGCGCTGCTCGATAGAAGCATAGAATGCATCCATATCAATATGAATAATCTTTCGAAATGCCGGAGTGACCTGATTTTCCATGAAGCGAAACAGTCGTCACTACAAATATACAGGGAAGTCTGGTTCCTAGTGACTATACTTTCTTCAACGGGTAACGGAGGTATACAATGATGAGCGGCAGCAGGAAGAACGGCAGCTCAATCATAAAACCTTTTATATCGCGATGCTGCAGGTGCAGCATCATGATAAGAAGTATAACAGCGGCTGTGATAAAGTTACCGGCCAGAAATGTTTGAGGAAAGAGCACGAGCAACGCGCTTAAAATTGTAAACACGCCAATCACCATCATACCGGTTTTGCTGATGTTCCATTTTTCAAACATTTCCAGCATAACCGGTTTACCGGAAAGCATAGCCCATCCTTGTTTCACGCCCATATATACTGTGAAAAGGATCAATGCCGCATTTACAATTTTAAGTGCAGTCGTCATAATAATATATATATAGTATAGATTGATTACAGGAACATTCCACCGGAAGCTTCAATGCGCTGAGCGTTGATCCAGCGGGCATCTTCGGTACACAGAAACGCTACCACCCCACCTATGTCATCAGCCTGCCCTACTCTGCCCAACGCAGTCTGTGATGCTATAAAATCTTTTGCTTCCGGATGTGCATCAAATGCGTTCTTCGTAAAGTCTGTTTCAATGGCACCCGGTGCTACGGCATTGGCACGTATACCTCTTACACCAAGTTCTTTGGCCAGGTATCGTGTAAATACTTCAATAGCTCCTTTCATAGAAGCGTATGCGCTATATCCCGGTGTTGCAAATCGCGCCAACCCTGTTGATAAGTTAATGATTCCGCCTTTATCAGCCACCAGGGGCAACAGTTTTTGCGTTAAGAAGTAAACACCTTTAAAATGTACATTGAACAAGGCATCAAATTGTTCTTCCGTAGTTTGTACAAAAGGTGCCGCCCAGTCAATGCCCGCATTGTTTACCAGGTAATCAAAGCTCGTGCGATTCCATTGCTCTTTCAAAACAGAAGCAAGTTGTTTTGCAAATGGATCGAACTCTGCAACCTGCGCAGTGTTCAACTGTAGGGCTATTGCTTTTTGTCCAAGTGCTGTAATTTCAGCTACAGTAGCTTCTGCCTCTGCCTTCTTGCTATTATAGGTGAGAATAACGTCTAATCCCTTTTTAGCAAGGCTGACCGCTGCGTTTTTACCTAACCCTCTGCTTCCACCAGTTACAAGGGCAATTTTATTAGTTGTCTGCATGTTTGTGTTGTTTAATTGACATCACAAAATTCAGAAAGACACCGCCTAAAAAAATGGTAACAGTTTCCGATTAAATGGTAACTATTTCCGATTCTATGAATTGCTGCCGGTATTGCCGGGGCGTTTTTCCTTCGAATCGTTTAAAGAACTTGGTAAAGTTGGTAGGATCGTCAAACGTAAGCTGGTAACATATATCTGCTATAGGCCTGGATGTTTCGCGCAGCATACGCCTGGCAGCATCCATCAACCGTTCTTCCATAAAATAACAGGGCGATTTGCCCGTAGTGAGTTTTATGGTATTGCTGAAATGCGTTGGATGTATAAAGAGCCGCTCGGCAAAATCTTTGATGTGATAGGAATGTGAAGCTTTACCGGCCAGTATATCCTGCATATGCTCTTCCAGTATCTCAAAGTACCGGGCCGTGATTTCGTCTTTGCGTGTCAGTATTTTTTGCGGCAGTGGCATAGCTTAAAGGTACGAAGTTTAATCCAATTGAAAATATATAGCTGATAACGGAAATATACCTCATGCAAGTTCCTTCCGGATAATTGTATTGATCTCGTGCGACCGGTTTACGATCATGAAATGGCCGCCCTGCATAATGGTATAATCAGCTTTACTATAGGGCAGTACTCTATCGGATGTTCCATGTATATGCACCACGTTCATCAACATGGTTTTATTTTTCCAGTGTATGATTTGCTCGATCGCCCACTCGAGAAATATCTCATCAGTCTGATCAATAATCTCGTGTAACATCTGTCGGTCACCAGGGGTTGATACTCCAAACAACCAGGCCGTTATACCAGTAAGTTTCTTAAACTGTCCGCGTGGCATCAGGCGATTAAACCGGATCAATCCCATAAATCGGTAATATAGCGGAATGTCTTGCTGTGTTTCAGCCGATGAAATCAGGATGATCTTTTCGGTTGTAATTTGTTTTCCGATTTCAACCGCGATCATCCCTCCGAAAGAAACTCCTACCAGCACCGGATTACTCACAGTGATCTGCGACCGTAAGCGTTGTGCATATGTTACCAGTGTATCCGTTCGTAATGGCACAAGCCACTCGATATAGGTTGCTCTGTAAGCCGATAGATCCAGGCATTCAAAAACTCTTTTGTCCGCACCAAGTCCGCTCAGCAAGTATAGATCCTTCATGTACGTAAATGTCTCCGGTGTAAAATCATAACCCCATCGTTCACGTTTGTAAGAATAGCTTATCCTACAATTTCAATGCGCGCAGTGTAAAAATCATAAAATATAGTTACATTATAAACTATATCCAGGCTGCCCAGTGCTAATAAATTATCGCCCGAGTGAAACAGATCATTCATAAAAACTGGATCAACGTTGCGGTCTTCAGCATCATCCTGTTGATCATGCTAAATGTTTTCATCACGCATACCAATCATCGCATCATGGAAGAGAACAGACTGCTGCAACGGCAGGCTGAGCAGATAAAAGTTACTGTCTCTCAATTCGCGATCGGTATAATTCACAACCTGGATCTGGGCCTGAGAGGATATGCCTTGTTCCGTGATGATAAATATTTATACCCGATGCGCTTTGCCCTGCGCGATAAAGATTCGCTCTTTCACTCGGTAGGCGCCTTGCTGGCTTCGCAACATTACCCAATGGTGGAATTTTACCGCCTCAAAGATTCCACTGATGCCTATGCCGAACAATGTGTATATATGAAACAATTGTTCGATGAGAAGAACATGGATGAGTTCTACCGTTTGGCTGACCTTGACAAGGGGTATAAATTATGGTTGCAGTACGAAAAAGTTTCGGAAGCGATCTACCGTTTCGAAAATGCTATCAACAACGATGCACTGGAGAAATACCATGCAGCACAATGGAACACATATCTGGTGCAGCTTATATTGTTTCTGGTCTGTGTACCGACACTCATCTTTACTGCTATACATACACATCAGGAACTTTCGGCACAAATGAAGCTTCGTGAATCTGAGGCAGACAAAGCCCTGATACTCGCACAACAAAATGAAATGCTGGAGCATACCGTATTGGAACGAACACAGGAAATTCAACTTCAAAACCGCGAGCTGCAGAAAAAGCAGGGAGAGATCACAGCACAGAACGAAGAGCTTAAATCACAGCAGGAAGAAATTTCCCTGCAGCGGGATCAACTGGCACAACAAAACCAACATCTAAGCGAAGCACAGCATACTATACTCTTACAACACGAAACTATTTTAAAACGCAACGATTCACTGGAAGAAGAGATACGAAAGAGGACGCATGAACTGATGGAGTATAATCAGCAACTGGAGCAGTTTGCTTTTATAGCAGCACATAATTTGCGGGCACCGGCAGCGCGTATACTCGGCCTGGGAAAATTACTGGAACTATCCATCAGCAAAGAAGAAGAACAAATGATCATCCAGAAACTTATCTGCTCTACAGCCGAAATGGATACGGTGATCAAAGACCTGAATGTTATACTCGAAGTAAAGAGTAACGACAGCAAGTACCTCACACAGGTAGACCTTCACGATGAGTTATTGCTGATCTGCTCAAATCTTGAAAAAGAAATATTGGAAACACAAACACTGATTCACGAATCGTTCGAGGCAGCTCCTGTGGTGATTGCTGTTAAGGCCTATATCGATAGTATTTTATTCAACCTGATAAGCAACGCTATTAAATACCGATCGCCCGATCGGGCACCTATTATCAGGATAAAGACAACACGAACTGATGACTATATATGCCTTTCAATAACCGATAACGGGCTTGGCTTCGATACACAGCAGCATCAGCAAAATCTGTTCACACTTTATAAGCGTTTTCATTTTCACGTAGAAGGAAAAGGTATGGGCCTATATCTGGTAAAAACACAGGTAAGTGCTATGGATGGGAAAATTGAAGTGGAAAGCAACATCAACGAAGGCACTACGTTTCGTATATACCTGAAAGAAAGAAGTGCAGTTCATCCGCCTATACTGCAGCCTGTCTGATATTTTATTACCCGCGTATTATACTATCTTTACCGCTCATCACGCTATAGGTGCGTTTAAAGACAAAATAATTAAAGTAACCATATACCTTATCAGTATTTATACTGACAGCGCTCTCAATTCTTCACGGAGGCACAAAGTATCTTAATTCAGTATCATTGCCGCGTAAACGGATCACGCTTTACAAAACTCCATGGAAGAATTTAGCTTACGGGAGGCCTGTTATAAACTGGCCAATAAACTCACGAAGTACCGGACTCCGATACTTGGCCTGAACATTGACGTTCAGTTGGCGGATGCTTATTGGGGAAACCGCGACAGGCTGCTTTCAGCGATTAAACACGGATGTTTGTTTCTGTCAAAGTCATTTGATGTGCAGGAGATCTTTATTGAAATTACCAGTAAAGAGCAGTTCGATAATATTACTACGATCCTGATCGACATTACTGCATGCGAACGTGACCCCGGAGGCCTTCGTAAAGGAAATGAGAAAAAGATCAGCTTCCCGTTCAGACTAATTAATGCCCCATCTGAAAATTCGAAACGTCCGTTCGAATCCAAGCGTGTACTTATTGTAGAAGATAGCAGGATCAACGCATTGGTGTTTCAAAGCTTCCTGGAAGGCTGGGGCTGCGTCACCACGGTGGTAGAGAGTGGAGAAGATACGGTATCGCTGGTATTACGCGAATCGTTCGATCTTGTTTTGATGGACGATTTTATACAAGGTATAAATGGAAACTTTACCACGGAAAAAATCCGGGAGTTCAACAAATATATACCTATTATCAGTTGCCTCACATCGCCCGTGCTAAAGGAAAATATAGCAAGTGCCCTGAACGCAGGTGCCAGCAGTTGTCTGTTAAAACCCGTAAACAGCGCAGAGTTATTCCGCATCCTTTCCAAATACCTGTATAAAACCAGTATGACTCCATTCGGGGCAGTTCGTACAGATATACTTCGATAGCATATAACGCAAGCGGAAAGTGTAAAGTAAAAGCAAAAGTAAACTTTCAACACTTCGACATTCGTTAATCGATGTGCCCTGTTCGATATTCGAATTTGGTTAATCGTTATTCGTTTCAAAGCACTGACCATATTTCAGCACTCGTTTATCGATGTTAGTTGTCCGACATTCATTACACGTTAATAGTTATTCGTGAAAAGTACATTAAGACCAGCCTATTTCTTGTTCGATATTCATTTCTCTGCAGAACTTCATAGAGCAATACAGAATCGTTCTACAGTACGCTATAGTAAAATAACAATCAATCACTAACAACAAAGTTCCGCCTGCAACAGAACCGGTATACACATGCTTTATGAAACATTTAAGTATAGCAAACTGGCATATCTACTGCCGGTGCAAAACAAAGGGGCACGCATGTTACTGCGTGCCCCGGACCCAAACCCCACTGTCGAAACTAGCGGAGAAATCTTTAAACTATTAAAGCAACATTTGCTTTATCTCTTACGTTATGAGCACAAAGTAAAAACTTCTATCCGACATCTATATCCTGTATTATTGAGTAGAACTACTTACAAATAATTGGTATACCTACGTCTGTATTTTTACGTAGAACACTTCGGTTATGACGCGACTTCTGTTGCCTGCATAATTTTTCCATTGGCAATCGTTATGTGAATCATATACCCCTGGCAAATACCTTGTATCCGAATTGCATCGCCTGCACGGACCTGATTCAGATTGCCTTTCACATAACATTTTACCGAGATCATAACACTGCGTTCTCCGGAAAGCCACACAATGCCGTTCCCGGCTTCTACATTTTTTACAATGCCTTCTACTTCCAGTACCTTCTCCAGGTACTGAAGATTAGCCAGTGGTGCATCCTTCACAAATGTAGCAATGAGGGATGTTGCCTTGATGGGTATAGGAGGTTCTTTCACTTTCTTCTTGCCTCTGCGCATAAGCACAATGGCAACGATCAACACTATCACTCCGGATGACGATATTACTGCAACCATACTGTTTTCAGAATAGAGCAAAGAAAACAGGCCCGCAGATTTTTTCTTTCAGCAATTATACTGTTACCTGTCGTTTTTTATTACTCATGAATAGCTCAGTAAAAACACGTACGTGTACATCAGTATATTTACAACAAACAGGTTCATCTGTATTTATTCCAGTCGTGTATCAGTATAAACACAGAGTATAACAAAGGAGTTGACGGTCTATTTTTAGTTCAATTAAAAAATTACTGTCATGGTTTTATACACGTATCCTGTAGAAAGATCGCGCGCTGCGATCATGCTCATCGTCACGCTATGGATGTTCACGTCAGCGTTGTTTGCTCAAACAACAATGCCACGACTTGAAATACAAAAGCGGCAATCTTATGAAATGAAAGATGATACTTTAATTGTGGATGAATTGATCATGCACGACTCCTCGGCATTTATACTCTGCAAAACATCGGCTGCCAGTTATATCGTGGTAAAGAAACTTACCATTGGTAAACAGTGCTGGTTTATAGGAACGGGTAATGCCGGTAGCTCGGGCAAAAATGCAAAAGATGCAGATCCCTCCTACGGCCCTTGCAATCCTGGAAAGAATGCAGCACCCGGCAAGAACGGGATGGACGGTGAAGCCGGCAAACATCTTACCATTACGATCAGCACGATGGATGCAGCAAATACACATCCATTATTGTTCCGGTTAAATGGTGGCGATGGTGGTGAAGGCGGTCGTGGAGGAATTGGTGGCAGCGGAAGCAAAAGCACACCCCATTGCGCCTGCAACGGTGGGGCTGGTGGAAATGGTGGCGATGGTGGCAATGGCGGTAATGGCGGCAACCTGACTTTATTATGCAAGAGCTGCCCGGTAAATATACTGCAGTCTGGTATTGTGCAGTTCAATCTTCACGGTGGCTATGCAGGGTATGGGGGCGAAGGTGCTCCTGGCGGTGCTATCGGTATAGGTGCCGATAAAACTTCCCGGCGTGGCGCCAATGGCCGGGCCGGAAGCAAAGGAAAGAATGGCACCGAAGGAAAATTCATTTACAACAGCGGAATATAGTCTAATAAAAAATCCCGCCCCCGGATACTCTCCAGAGGCGGGATATATATAATTATATCGTTAGCCTAATTTACCTGTTCGCTCAGCAAACCATTGATCGTTTCGTTAAACCGCTCTATATACTGATCGTAATACAAGCCGGTACCAGGACCTGAAAAACCAGTATATATATTCCGCACTTTACCATCTTTACCGATAATGATAGTAGTGGGAAAAGCCATTACACGATTCAGCATCGGCAGTGTTTCAGAAGCTTTGTCTTTATCGTTCGTACCTGCTATTACAAAATTATAGGGCACTTTCAGTTTTTCGATCATCTTGCGCACGCGGCTGCTCGCATAGCTAAAATCACTCTTCCGCTCGTAGGCAAGTCCTATAATTTCAACACCGCGCATTTTGTTGGTGTTATACCAGTTCGACATAAACGTGGTTTCATCCATACAGTTGGGGCACCACGTACCAAAGATCTGTAGCACCACAACTTTATTTTTATACCGGGCATCGGGGAAAGTAATTTTCTTTCCGTTCACATCCGGAAAATTAAATTCAATATGATCGTAGCCTGGCTTCAGGTATGTAAGCGATTCAGGATCGGGAAGACTTGCCGCATCATTCTTCTGTGCTACCCAAAATTCAGTCCAGGTCTGTCCAGAGTAAAACTCACCCATCAGGCTGCCATCAGACTGTTTAGAGGCAGTAAAAAGATAGGCATGGTTTCCATCAAAAGCACTCAGATGTAGCATGCCGTTGCTCACGGTACCTTCCAGATAACGATAATCACCAGTAGTTGTCAGAAATGTTCCGGTAACATAATTACCCTGTTGCTTAAATATACCAATGGCTTCAGAAGTATCAGCTTCGTGAATAAAGTCCACGCTATATTTACCGCTATAATCCTGCTCTGTTTTAGCAGTTACATCTGTTGGTTCAAAACGATATGTCTGCCCATGTACAGCCGTGAATGGTACGCGATAGTTTTGTTCGTAATTTTTAATAAACACACCTGTTAATGAATCGCCATGGATACGCGCTTTTATGTTGGCATCGAAGATGTGCAGCACGATATCTACCGAATCGCCTTTCATATTTACTTCATCCAGCAACAAGCGCTCTTCAGCATTTAACACGTAAATATCGTAGCCACCGGTGCGATCGTGTACTACATCAAAGTTAAATGGCAACTGAAGTCCCTGCAATTCCAGTGTGGCCCGCCATATACCGGTTTTCAACGCTTTCCTGGGATTAGCAGCATAAAGTATATTTACGCTGAGGCACACCATAATGAATGCCAGCAGCGTTCTGCTGAGTTTTAGTTTCATGATCAGGTTAATTATGATTAGGATTATATTCTACCACAAAAGAAAGTAAAATCAACTCCTTCTCTTCACGGTATTTATCAACAGAGCTATGTACAATCAATACATAGAGTATATTCCGTAAAATCACGGATATGCATATAGTAGCGGAGTAACCTTGAATTCTAAACCCTGCACCGTCAACGTTTAAGATTCAAGGTTTAGTCTTCCAGAATTTCTACTTCTACACGAACGTTTTCCTGGGCTTTAGAACCGTTCTTGTTTTGTACCGGGCGCTTGCCTCCCCATGCTTTTATCTGCATACGACTTTTATCAATACCGTTGCTCATCATGAAGTCACGAATTATTTTGGCGCGCTCTTCAGAGAGTTCTTTCGCTGAACCAAAGCCATCGTGGGAGTTAGCTAATGAGAAAAAGTTTTTCGAGTCGCCTCCATATATAATTTTCCCATAGGAGTTTCCATTGGTGTGACCGTGTATCTTGATCTTATACCGGGGATTTTCCCTGAGCATTTCGAGCAAACTGTTTATTTCATAGTGCGACTCGGGTCGCATAACAGCTGCATCTTTAAAAAAGTATACATTATACATCACGGCTATATCTCCTTTGCGCAAACGCGTCAGTCCGAAGGGAACAACAATGTTACTGCTGGAGTCTTGCGAAATACCATCGAGTGCCAGCGGATCATTAAAGTCTACTGTGGTTTGTACTTTTCTATAGCCAAATATCTCGCACACAAATGAAACATCGCCCGGTTTACCCTCTGCACTTACCAAGACGGAAGTATTTCCTTTATAGGTGCCAATCTTTCGGGAGAGGCTGACGTTGATTGCATCTATCTCTCCTGCTACCGGTGTTTCATCTCCTTCGCGGTATATTTTGAAGAAGAATCGTTTGCCATCATGATCATCTATACTCTCAACAACTGGTGTTGCTGTATTCTCGGCTATCCGTACCGACTCTGGCGAATGTGAAGTTTCTGCTTCCCGCACCGGGCTGTCTGCCGACACCACGTGTGTCATGATTTGATTAGACACCGGATCTATATCTCCTACAGCTTCGCCCTCCTCAGCGGTTGTGCTTCCACGGTATATCCACACATCGTAAAAGGTGCTGTCCGTGCGCAGCTTTGCTGCTTCCAATAAGGCTTTGTCGCGATTCTCTGTTCGCAGTACATATACATAGTATAGATTACGGGCCGCATTCCAGCCATAGTCCGCAGACATATCCAATGTAGTGGCGTACGAAACAAAACGGCTCGCATTATTATGAATCGAAAATGCACCGATCACAACATAATAGTTACTGCTGTCGAGAGAAGCAACCTGCTGCGAATATACCTGGTTGTGTAACCATAACATGGTCGCTATCAAGGCAAGCTTGTAAGATTTCATACAATTATCTAAGGAATTTTACCGTGTCACTCGTGTTATCATCTTAGTAATGCCTCTCTTTAGCAGCATTACCGGGCAGCATCTTTTACAACCTCTTTCCGGTTCCACGTTCTTCCATTCTCTATCAGTTCTACAATGACCTGATGTACTTTGTAGACACGAAAGAGCTGGTATGCTTCCCATTCTGTAATACTTCGCTCAACAACCACACGCGGTTCCATCTTTTGTCTGCTCATCTTTACAGCCCTGGTTAGTGTATTATGGTTCTCAGACTTATTTTTATCAACGGTATACCTGCGCGTGATATCCGTTGAGGATATTTCATACAGGTAAACAAAACTAGATGCAAGTAACCGGCCGTATACTCAGGATTTTCAAGGACGCCTGTGAGATTTTATACTTATTAATACTTCCGTATTTATACTTAGAATGCGTACGAAACTCCAAATAAAAAAAGGAAGCTGACACCCGCTATATATTCAGATATCAACTCCTCTTTCGTTTTTTGTCGTTTCGTTATTCTACTGAAAACGTGATCGTTTTAGATGACTCGTTACCAAGTATATCAATCGCCCGCACAGCAATAGAATAATTGCCTGCTCCAAGTCCCTTTATAGGCTTGGTATAAATTTGCCTAGGCATACCGTTGATGGAGTAATAAATAATTTGCGTACCAACGCTTTTGTCCTTCGCAGCCAAATACAACTGCATCTCTTTCGGATATATAGTATAGGACTGATCCTTTACTACTTTCGATCCGATCTTGTCTACACTAAATACTTCAACGATTACAGGTGCAACGTTATCCACAAAAAGAGTCCGGCCTACCGCTGCTCCGTTGTTTACCTGGTCAACAGCCTGAATACTTAAATCACGTACACCATCACCTTCTACTGAAAAGCTGGCGCTATATTCTGTTGGGACTGCACTGCCTATTTTATAGGTAAGTTGCTTTACTCCCGACTCTCCTACTCCCAGATCCGTAGCTGCGAGTACTATTTTACTCACAGTGCGGATAAATAATGTATCGTTACGAAGTAATTTAGGTCCCTGAACATGGTATGATATCTTGGGGCTTGCAGCATCCACAAAATAATTGAGTAAATAATCTTTACTCATATTCTCCACGCGGTCGTCAGCAGCGTAGATCAGTTTATGAAGTCCCGGTTTCTGGTTGGTGTTTAAAGGAGAAGTATACGTTCCTTTCGCAACACCATCTACCGAGAAATATATAGCGTTTACGCCAGCCTTGTTATCAGTAGCATTAAGCGTGATAGCAGAACGTAGCGACACATAATGATTACCGGCAGCAGACTTGAAATAATCTTTATCAACTGAAAATTCCAGCGCAGGTGCTGCTGCATCCAGGAAAAATTCGAAGGTCTTGTCTTCCTCTTTGTTCTTTACACGATCGGAAGCATGATAGGTCAGCGAATTATCGTTAGCCTTCAGATTATTTAACGATAAGGCGTTCTGATATACCGTATTGGCACTACCATTAAATCCGTATTGAATACTTGACACACCACTACTCTCATCTGTACTCAACAATTTTATTTTGGTTTTAGGAGAGAGTATATTATCAACGTGTGGTCCGATCAGCTCAAGCGTTGAAGCCGGAGCGGTTGCATCAATATAAAACTCCAGGATGTTGCGCGGAGCATCACCATTCTCTGCGTTGCCCACATGATCTACTCCATAGAACCGAAGATTTACTCGGCGATTGCCAGGCAATGCAAACGGCCCGTTATACTCCTGAAATCCGGAGCCGGTACTGTAATATATAGTCTCTACTCCTGACACTGCATCAGCAGATTGTAAGTGTACCGTAGCATCGCCACTATAAAATGCTTTGCTGCCCGATGCAAATTTGCCACTGGCGTGTATCGTTGCCGATGTAACCGGAGCTATACCATCGGCCATTACCGGCCACAGCACTTCGCGTTTCGGAAGAATGGTTTGTCCGGCTGAATCTGTTGCCCAACGGCTCCTTATCCAATTGATGCCTTCAGTATCAAAATGATATTCGCGGACGTTATTAACATCCTGCTCTTTAAGCACCACACCTTTTGATGGATCGGGAGTAGATGAAAGTATCACATATACCGGGAGTTTCTTGTTCCAGTACAATGTTCCGCTGGAATCGTAATACGTTTTTGGTTCAGACTTTACCTGTGCATAATTGACTTGTAAAACTGCCAGCAATAAAAAAACAGTACAGAGTATCCTCATAAATGCCTCGTAATTTTTGTTCGCTCAAAACTACTTCGGGCAGATCAATCCAGTTGTATGCGTTTATCTTCAGGTAACCGTCCTAAATATACCGGGCAACGTATATGTATATTTACTTAGGAAACGATAGGTGTTAAAAAGTTACACACTCACGGTCAGACCTCTACGTGGTGTATGCCAGTTCAGTCGTGTACGCACCAGTAGGTAGGTTACATGTAGCAGTAAGCAACATATAGGAATATCAGAAAAAATATACCGATGCCGCAAAGAAGTGAGATCACCTCCTTATCACCTCTGTCAAACTTTCCATTCGCCTGCATATACGTCTATTGTTTTATTTTCTTTATCAACAAAATATATAATGAGTAGCGCATTAGGATGTGTGGTGGCTCAAATCAGAACCAGTCACACCGCACACAAAGTTATCATGAAGAAGTATTCACTTTATCCGTATTAATACTGAATGACCTTTCTGTATTACCTCCACGCATTTAAAAACAACACTTCACGGGCACAATATCTATCGAGAAAAAATACGTGTTGACTGAAAAGTTTACTTACATGTTTTAGATCACGACCGAAACAAACACGGGTTACCTGAACAAAGATCATTTCTGCTGTACGATCGGTCAATCAGGAATTTACGCTATATATACCACGTTTATGCTGCCTACTGTTTTCGGTAAAATCTGCCTCTATATTACTTTGCCAATCCGTATTTCTACGGATATGTAAGTACGTTTTATACGGAGCCCCCCCGCTATTCAATCTGCTACATTTGCACGCGACATTCTTCCAGGTCTAAACTTTTTAATCAACGTGTACATGTTCAGATCTATACTTTATTCATTTCTGTTTTTTACAATCCTTCTCTCTAATCCGTTTACATCGCGCAGCCTATACGCACAGTGTGTGGGCCTGCCCACGGTATCATCGCTGGGTAGTAATAAATTTCCGGCCGGTTTTTGCTCACCGGTAAGCGCGCGGGTAACATACAACGTTGGCTTTCTTTCAGCTGTGCCGGCAGGTTCTGTAGATATATACATTGATTGGGGGGATGGAACAAACTCAACTATTCCACAGACTCCCGGACAAACTTCTTATAGTGCTGATGTTACCCATACCTTTCCCGTTAATAGTGATTGCGAATTTGTGGTGGTGATGACGATCAAGTATAAAGGATCGCTCTGCCCGATTACACGACAAGTGCAACGTATAGCTTCGTGGCGAACAGACGAGTTTAACGGAGGCAAGGTACAATTGATCTCTCCGCTTACCGGAACTACCGAACACCAGGTGTGCGCAGGTGTAGATCTCTCGGTTGTTTTTCAGGATCTAACCAACTGGAACTGTAATCCGAATTATGTACACCCTCCAGGTCCGGATGCCGTAGAGAGTCCGAACATTGCCAATCGCTGGCAGCAGATCATTTACAACACAGGGTCAACCGGTTCTAAAATTCCGAATCTAAAAGTAGATGGCATACCCGTTACCGGTGCCGGTGGTGCTGATATATTAACGAGCTACCAGGATACACGTGGTGTATATTATATGAATACTCCTACGGTGGTTGCCAACAATCGCAGACCATCTTTACAAATAACAGCACCCGGTGGTTTTGGCGCGGGCTATCCACAGGTGGGAGATGTTTTTCAGATCACCATACGATATTGGAACTTCTGTAATCCATACTCCAACGATACTGCCAATCCGCTTGTGCCGGTAAATGGCGATCTCATCAATGGGGATAATGCGCCGGTAGAACGAACCGCTACGATACGCGTAGTGAGTGCACCGCCTGCTCCTACAGCATCGGCCGATCAAACGGTTTGCTATAACACTACACCCAGCAACTTCTCTATATCCGGTGTACCTTCCGGCTATATTGTAAACTGGTATAAAAACGTAGCGGGTGCAACGGACTCGCCAGGCGCACTGATCAGTTCAGGAACCTCTACATCACTATCCATAAAATCGCATCCAAACTGGGTAGACAATAAAACTCCCGGTATATATAAGGTATGGGCGAGCTATCAACCCAACGCAGCAAACGGATTGAACTGCGAGAGTCCAAAAGTAATGATAAAGAGAACCATTCGCGAAGACATAAACCTTCCTGATCCTATCTCTACTATACCTACCGAAGTCTGCAACAGTACGGCTACCAGCCCAACAACGGTAACAGTTACCATGCCTCCCACAACAATTGAAACTATAGGAGGAGCAACACAATATGTATGGACGGGATCGTCTGGTGTATCCGTTGCTTCTACTACGGCAGTTTCAGGAACATTCAGTTTCAACGTAAATTTTTCTGCAGGACAGCTATATGTGGATCGCACCATCTCCGTGCGAAAACAGTACGCAACTTCACCTACCTGTTTCAAAGAGAAAACATATACGATACGGGTATATAATCCTTCTGTAGGCGGCACACTTTCATCTGCACCGGATGTGTGCCAGACATCGCCCGTTGGTAACATTACACTTTCCGGAAATATAGGGGCCGTTACCCGCTGGGAAGTTTCCTTCAATGGCGGTGCATTCAACACCGATGCATCATTGGGCACCGGCACTACTATATCGCCCGGTATATTACCACCCGGTATATATAAATTCAGAGCGGTAGTAGACAATGGTCCGTGCAACGAAGCTAATAGCTCGGAAGAACAGGTAGAAGTTTCTACCAACCCGGGGTTGCCTGCCAATGCAGGAGCCGATCAATTCGTATGTCAGCTTACGGGAGCAACACTGGATTCACAGCCGCTTGGAGCGAGTGATCCTTCACCGGGCACCGGTACATGGTCCTATATATCCAGTGTACCTACCGGTCTACCATCACCAACATTTTCGCCTGACAAGAATGATCGCAATGCTTATATATCTATACCGGCTACCGATGCTGGCGCCTATACATTACGCTGGACGGTTACCAGCGGAACATGTTCCAGCTATGACGATGTGGTGGTTGACTTTGGTACAGACCCGACCGATCCGAACGCAGGAAACGACAAGCAGGTATGCGGAACAACAACTTCACTCGAAGGAAATACACCCACTATAGGAACCGGTAGCTGGAGCGTTGTAAGTGGTCCCGGTGGTTGCACCGGCTCAGGCTGTCCGATCAGCATTACCAACACACGCACCCCTACATCTGCTATAGCACTTACCGGAAGTCCTTATACATATGGAGCCTATACATTGCGCTGGACAATTACCAGTGGTGGCGCAGCGTGTTTTCAGAAGAGCGATGATGTAGTAATTACTTTCGATGAACCTCCGCTGATCAACAGTGCTCCGGATGTGAGCAGCACCTGCATCGATCCAAATAACCTTACACCGATCAATCTTACTGGTACTATTAATGGTGGAGCGGTGAGTGGCCAATGGCAGAATGTATCGGGTAGCGGTACTATATCGCCCGTCAGTACATCGGGTAGTAATCCCATCACAATCAATGCTACCTATACGCCTGTCATGGACGATTACGATCTTGGTGCCGATATACGGGTAAAACTCGTAGCATTGGCCGCGAGTTCCAGCTCTTGTTCATCGGTTGAACAGCAAGCTGTTATTCATATCGATCGTAAACCGGTAGCCAATGCCGGCTCAGATATACCGGATATATGCGATAGCTCCGTAAAGCTGAATGCTGATGCACCTGCATACGGTGCTACCGGTAAATGGACTACCGGTGTTGCGGGAGTAACATTTGATGACAACACCAACCCACAGGCTACGGCCTCCGGACTCACCGCTGCACCCGGCAGTGTAGTCGTTACGTGGACGCTCACCAGCGCCAGCGGTAACTGTGTGTCTGATCCTTCATCCATAACATTAACCCGTGCGCCACTGCCAAGCGCTATATCTTTTACCGCTACAGAATGCGAAGAGTCACCGGCAGGTGTACCTGTTGTAGCAAATATACTTCTAACAGACTATGAAGACCAGGTAACAACACTCTCGGCAGCCAATCGTGAGATCACCTGGTATAAAGATAGTGCTCCTCCTGCCGGCACACAGATAACCGACCCTACGGTTGAACAAACCGGTGTAACTACGGGGCAGGTATATATAGCACGCATCCGCGATGTTTCGGCAAGTTGTACCAACGATGCTACCGTTACTATAAATGTACGCGCCCTGCCAACAGCCAAAGATGCCACGGTAGCCCTATGCGAAGATGTAGCCGGCAGTAATACAGTTTCGAATGTAGACCTCAGTGATGCGGCCTATGTAAATGAAGTTACCGGCAGCGCCAGCAATGTAACCGTAGCATGGTTCCCATCGCTCTTTGATGCACAGAACAATACATTTGAAATTACCTCTCCGGTAGATGTTACCAGCAGCGCTAAATACTATGCACGCGTGCGCTTCACCGATACACCTTCGTGTGAAGATTATGCAGAACTCACATTAGTAGTAAAGTCCACTCCTACCAGCGACCAAATCTTTGGTCGCGAGTCGGTTTGCCAGGGAAATTCATCCGTAGAAATATACCAGGTAACTCCGGTTACCGGAGCAAAATATACCTGGAAGATTCCCAACGATCCTGCAACTCAATATAAAGTGTTTGGCGGTGGCACATCTAACGACTTCTTTGTATTGCTGCAGTTCCCCAACTTGCTCTCGGATACCATCAGCGTGCAGGTAGAGTTGAACGGATGTTCCGGAACGGTGATCAAAAAACCTATTGCCGTCTCTCCTACTCCTATAAAACCAACGATACTGGGTGATTCTGTTGTCTGCGAAAATGATGAAGGTATTACGTACAATGTATCTCCGAATAACTATCCGTCATCTTCCTATAACTGGGAGATACACAAGGCTTCTGACAATTCATTGGGTGGTGCCTTTATCTCTAACGGACAAGCAACCAACCAGATATTATTAAACTTCCTGGAAGATGACATTATCATTCACGTACAGGAAAGCAATTCGATCTGCGTGAGTGAAATGAGCACCTATACCGTGCAGGTAAATAAGCGACCGATCATGCTCGATGGTGATGCCGATATATGCAGTAACTATCCTGTAGGTGTAAAGTTCGAAGCAGATCCATCCAGTCCCGTATCGATCGATCAATATAACATTACCAATACCAGTTATGCTACCGAGATTGTTCCGATCGTAGGACCAACTCATGGCAATGGTGTTTCAGCTGATACTATTCGCAACGATCAGTTCCAGAATATAAAAGCAGTGCCGCTGCCTGTTAACTATACCGTTGTGCCGGTAAATATAGATGCCAACGGAAAAGAATGTCCGGGTGATGCACAGATCATTACACTGACCATTAAACCTGAGCCACAATTGCATCCAAGTCTGGATAAAGAACTTTGCAGTGGTGTAAGTACAGGCATCGCGCTTGTGTCTGCCTCCAATACATTTCCGGCCGATAAATTTATTATCGAAGCAATCACAGTGCCGTCCAGCATTACAGCGCTAACAACTATACAAACACCGGATGCTACCACGCAGTATAACTCCGATGCCATCAGCAATCACCAATGGGAAAATACCGCGGGTGCAGACAGTACAGTAATATACACTATACGTCCCTATAGTACATTGCTGGGTTGCAGCGGAACATCAAAACAGATTCACGTAACCATCCACCCGAAAACTGTTGTTGATACGATTGCCAACAAGATAAGCTGTAACAACGATCTGTTAAATGTAGCACTCACCTCAGCCAACAATTCCGATGCTACATTCTTCTGGACCGTAAAATCTTCTGACTCCTATATATCAGCCGCTACCAGTGCGGGGCAAGGCGATATACAAAACCTGTTATTGCAAAACAGTAAATCAGTCGATGGCATTATTACCTTCCAGGTACAAGGAAAAAATACCGCGACTGAAGGAAACTGCAGCGGACCGGCAAGAGAATTTACCGTAACAGTTAAACCATCGCCACAGGCGGATGATGTTTCCAAAACCGTGTGTTCCGATACACCGGGAGGCAACACCTATACCGCCAACCTGAAAGCACTTGAATCATCGGTTACACCGAATGCATCGGATGCCAACACCAAAATCACCTGGTATAAAAGCCAGACGCTCAATCCAACGGATGAGATACCGTCTGCATCGTTAAGTGCGTATGTAATGCAAGACCAGGTTGCTGTATATGCGGTAGTGGAATATATACCTACAGGTTGCCGCAAAACAGCTACTATCACCTATACCGTTAATCCAAGTGTATCCTTTACAGCTACACCGGTTGATCTGCTCTGTAACGGACAAAGCAACGGTGAAATAAAAGTATCGGTTACCAACGGCACGCCTTCGTATGCTTTCAAGATCGATAATGGACTGTTTGTTAACTCTTCTACCGATCCCTATATATTTACTTCGCTCTCCGGAGGAAACTATACTGTTACCGTGCAAGACTCGAAAGGATGTACGGCATCACAATCTGTCGCAGTATTTGAACCTACCGCGCTCACCGCTACGATCAGTCTTGCCAAGGCGATCAGTTGCTACCAACAACGTGATGGTGCTATACGTGCAACGGTAACGGGAGGAACTGCTCCCTATACAGAATACAGATTGGTGCAAAGTAATGTGCCAGATGATAATAACGATGGTCTCTTTGAAAACCTCGGTATAGGAAGCTATAACATTCGCGTAAAAGATACGAATGGCTGCTTCGCTACAACGGATATGCTGGCCCTCGATCAGCCAGCACCGGTAGAAATCAACACCGTAAAAGTTGCTGCCGATGATGCCGGTTATAACCTGACCTGTAAAGATGCTACAGACGGGGAAGTATATGTAACCTTTACCGGAGGAACCACCAGCACCGCAGGCTATACGGCTATGCTGGTAAATGTTGCCGACACAAAAGATACCACCGATGTTACCGGTATAAATAATGCAACATTTACCGCGTTGGGCAAAGGCACCTACTCGATCGTAGTGAAAGATACGATGGGTTGTGTATCGCGTTCAGCAGGGGCTACGATTCTAAATCCACCAGCACTCAATGGTGGATCGATAGGAGTTGATCAATCAATCTGTCTGGATAGCGATGCGGCAAAGATCAGTGAACTCTCAGAACCATTTGGAGGCGTTGAAAATTACCAGTATCAATGGCAACAGTCACGCACCGGTGATGACAACGACTGGATTGATATACCAGCCTCTGCCGGCGGACAGATAAATGAATATGATCCGGGTGTATTA
The DNA here is from genome assembly GCF_036568665.1 of Ohtaekwangia sp. Taxonomy (GTDB): domain Bacteria; phylum Bacteroidota; class Bacteroidia; order Cytophagales; family Cyclobacteriaceae; genus Ohtaekwangia. The sequence goes on from NZ_DATCSD010000029.1 coordinate 47,767, forward strand.
CCGGAGACTACTTACTTCCGCAGGTTAGTGTGGAGTGTATCAACACGCACGGGTAAACATTGCGAAGTAAAAGGTACGGACGTGCGCGAACGTGTTACGGTTACAGTCAACCAGCCACCAAGTGTACAGGTATCAGGTCCGTCCAATCTTTGCTATGGTAAAGCCGGTCGCATAACGCTCAGCGTAGTGTCTGGTGCTATACCTATACTCTATAGCTATACTGATGGTACTAACAGCGTTGTGAATGAAGAGGGCGGAAACACCAACATCATTGTAGTACCTGAGATACAACAAAACACAACGTACCAGTTCTACGATATATCGGATGCCAACGGCTGTACAGCTTCCAATACACCGGAAGAACTGCAGGTAAGTATCAACGTGATCAATGTAAGCACCGACTTCTCTATTGTAGGACCTGATGCACAATGTCCGGGTAATGATTTTACATTCAAGTGGAACGTGGTGCCCGATGTAAAATACGAATGGGTGTGGTCACGCGATAGCTCAACAGTCTTCCCGGCTGACAGCTTGTCGTCAGGAGATCATACTATTCAACATGGATTTGCTGCAGGCTCGCCCGATAACTCTACCGTATATAATGTAAAGTTAAAAGCCTCTAACTTCCTGTGTACACCCGATCCTACATCACGCGAAATCACAATATACCCGTTGATCGCACTCAATGTATTGCCTGGCGATACAACACTTTGCAGTGGACAAACAATTCGATTCGAAGATCAGTCGCTGGGCATCGATCATGGTAAATGGTACTATCATGTGCTGAACACAACGGACGTGCTGGGCGAAACACCGGCTCCTGCTGCGGAAGTGGAATATACCATGACCAACAACACTACGCAGAACCCGATCACTTACGAGGTAGTATATGAAGCCGCCAACAACGAAGGTTGCTCCGGCACCTATAAAAAGCAGGTAGTGGTATATCGTGGCGTAACGGCCGGACTGAGTGCCGGCACAGTACCTCCGTTCTCCGGTGGCGTATCAACCGTTACGTTTACCAATACATCGGATCCTATAGATACGAATGACTTTGACTATTCGTGGGACTTTGATGATGTGAAGGCTTCTCCTTCTACAGCCAATGGCACTGGCCCTTATACTGTAGAGTATCATGCAGCCGGCACCAAGCATGTGAGCCTGAAGGTGAATAACATCGCAGCCCGCGATGCCGGAGAGACCTGTGCTGATACGAAAACCGTAACTATAAATATACTCTTGCCTGCAGTGCATGCCGCCTTCTCGGTTACGCCACTGGCAGCTTGCTTCCCGACCAACCTGGAGGTAACCAACCTCTCGCCCAGTGCCGATACTTTCTTATGGGAACTCTATAACAACAACGTAATGGTCGATAGCTCATCGGTACGTAATCCTACGTTCCGTGTGTCTGAGCCAGGCTCCTACTCTATATATCTGAAAGCAGGTTTTGCTGCCAGCGGGCAGAGTGATTCAACGACTGTGCGCGGTATAGAGGTATTTGACGTGCCAACGGCAAGCTTCGAGTTGCGACCATCTATAGTATATATACCGGATATGGAAGCGCAGACATTTAATTTCTCTACGCATGCCAACCAATATACCTGGGATTTTGACGATGGCACTACATCAACAGACTTTGAACCGAAACACATCTATACTCTCGAAGGGAAATATACTGTTTCCCTCCTGGCGGGATATGACAATGGTGAGAAAGATATTGATGGCGATGGTGTAACCGATGGACACCTGGTGTGTTACGACTCTGCACAATATCCGATAACGGCTATACAAGGCGGATCCGTAAAGATACCAAATGCCTTTACACCGAACACCAGTGGATCATCACACGGCAGTGGCGTTCCCGGAAGCGGAACATTCAATGATACTTTCCAACCTATTGTAAGTGGTGCGGAAGAATTTACCATGCAGATATTCGACCGATGGGGCAACCTGCTGTTTGAATCACAAGATCAAAATAAAGGATGGGACGGCTATGACCGTAACGGAAGATTAATGCCGGCAGGAGTATATGTATATAAACTCGTGATCCGACTCTCCAACGGACAACGCACTACGAAAGTTGGTGACATAACCCTGATCCGATAAGACCAAGGCCATGAAGAAGATCATTATTCTCGCTATACTGTTTACAAGCTTTAACGCGCTGGCGCAAGACCCGCAGTTCTCGCAATATTATCAGGCACCGCTATATCTCAACCCGGGATTTACCGGCATCACACCACAACAAAGGCTGGTGGTGAATCACCGGATACAGTGGCCGAGTCTGCCGCAGGCATTCTCCACGTATGCAGCATCGTACGATATATTTGTAAATGAGCTGCGAAGTGGATTCGGAGTACTCTTTACTACTGATAAGATGGGATCAGCCGGCTGGCGAACTACCACAGCCAGCTTGCTATATTCCTATAAAGTAAAGCTTACCAGCAAACTCGTATTCTCACCCGGGCTATCGTTTGGTTATGGGAGCAACGGACTGGATCGTACTAAACTATCAATGGGCGATGGACTGGAGTATAACGGCACATCACTCGATCCGGCACTGAGCAAACTCAGCAATCAAAATTACCTCGACTTCGGTTCGGGATTTTTACTCTATACAAAAACACTCTGGCTGGGTGCATCCTTCATGCACATGAACCAACCAAATCTTTCGGTGTTGGGTGAAGTAAGTCGCCTGCCCATGAAGACTTCCATTCACGGTGGTATAAGAATAAACCTGAGTGGCTACCGGGCCACCAATCGTCCGTCTTACCTCACTCCGTCTTTTATTTATCGCATGCAGGGCCCAACGTTCTCGCAGCTTGATCTGGGCGTAAACTATCACGTTGATCCTATATCCATAGGTTTCTGGTATAGAGGTAAACCCTTCAAGCGCAGTGTAGTCAACTCGATCGAGCAAGATGCTTTCATTGTTTTCCTGGGACTATATTTCAAGAACCTGAGCGTAGGCTATAGTTACGACTTTACTATCTCCAAACTTCAAACGGCTGCAGGTGGAGCGCACGAGATATCATTGATCTACGAATTCTCAGCCAAGAACCCGGACAAGAAATCGAAGAAAAAATACAAGCTCATCCCCTGCCCTACATTCAACAGCAAGGAAGGATTCTGGAATTAAGCTATAACGCAATACTCGCCAATGACCCGCAGAATATACTATATCGTCAGACAGTGCCCATCGACATGCTCTCTTTCTATTAGTATACTGCTATATATATTGATGAGTATAAACGTTTCCGCACAAACACCGGTAATAAAAGTTATCGATAAAACTTCCGGAAGCATGGAGCAAGCCATTACGCTTAAAGGAAGCGGCTTCGGCTCGGATGCATCGCAATTAGTAGTGATGTTTGGTGCAGTAAGAGCGGATATCCTTTCCGTAACAGACCAGGTATTGAAGGTAAGTATACCGGCCGGCACAACGTATGATGAAATTGCCGTAACAAATCTGGCATCGAATCTCACCGGCTATACGCGCGAACAATTTCTGTTAAGCTTTCATGGCGATAGCACTCAGCCACTCGATGCCAACAACCTGACAGGGCAATTTGATTTTCCCGCCAGCGCAGCAACAGCCGATGGGTTGTACGACATCTGCATGTGTGATTTTGATGGCGACAAAAAAAATGATCTTGCTGTTTCAAACGACAACTCCGCACTTCTTAATATATACCGAAACACCGGATCAACTACGGGCACAGTAGCATTCAACAACAAGATATCGCTCAACCTGCTGTCGAGAACATTGCACATTACCTGTGGCGATCTCAATGGCGATGGCAAACCTGATCTGATTGCTACAGAGAAAGGAACAACCGACAAAGTTTTCTTTTTGAAGAACAATAGTTCAGGTGCGGGAAGTTTTTCATTTACCACACAATCGGTGCAACTCTCCGGGCAAACACCACAGCATGTTAAAGTAGCTGACCTTGACCTGGATGGCAAGCCTGAACTGATCATCACGTCACAAACTTCCAATAATGTAATCGTATTACAGAATAAGAGTACAAAGGCTGCTATACTTTTCTCATTGCCGATAACAATCTCTATTCCGGGGGCTACACATTTAGATGCATTGGCGGTAGATGATATGAATGGCGATTACCTGCCGGAGATCATGGTGAGTCAGTATCAAACATCATCGGATATATATATTATACAAAACACCAGTATACCGGGCACGATATCGTTAAGCAATGGGGCCGGTGCCAGTGTTGGTGCTGCGATCAACCATATACTCACAGGAGATTTTGATAATGACGGCCGAAAAGATATAGCATACGCACGTGCCGGAAGACCAGGCGCTATAGGAGTTATGCTGAACCAATCCAACGGCTCTCAACTTGTTTTCGGCCCTGCGTGGAATTATACTACCGATGATGATCCGTGGGGACTTGCTGCCGGTGACCTGGATGGTGATGGCAAAACAGATATAGCCACTGCATCGGATACAAAAAAGAGCATTACAATACTGAACAACCGCAGCACACCGGGTAATTTGTCATTCCTGTCGTTTTCAAAATCTACCACTTACCTCAATCGGCATATTGTGATTGGCGATGTAGACAGCGATGGCAAACCGGATATAGCTTTTACCAGCATAGATGATAATAAACTAAATATACCGGCTTCGAAGGTTTCGATCTTCCGAAATAAAACCTGCATGATACCCGAGGTAACACCCGCGGGTCCGTTGAGTATATGTTCCGGCAATCCGGTTAATCTCGTAGCGACACAAAGCGGTGGCGTGAGTTATGCGTGGATGAACCAAACAACCGGTGCTACGACAACCACGACCAATATCTATAGCCCTACCGTAAGTGGTGATTATAGCGTGAAGGCTATTGCTGAAAATGGAAGTTGCTCAACCACTTCCAACACGGTGCAAGTTACAATAGGCACGGGCTCGGCCAGCAATACACAACCCAGGAACAATGGGCCTGTGTGCCTCGGGCAAACACTGCAACTTTCATTAGCGAATGACCTCGGTGCAGGCTTTAGTTATCAATGGAAAAATGAACAGGGGAATATTGTAGGAACCGGTGCCACCGTAACCATCAACCCGGTGAAACTATCCGATGCCGGCACCTATAGTGTAGAAGTATATGCCGGAGATATAGCCACTGGCTGCCTGGCCCGGACGGACGTTACAACGGTTGGGGTAACAGACATTCCTAATTTTACTGTGGTGCGCTCGACCGATGAAGTCATTTGTGCCGGGGATCTGTCAACGTTAACTGTGTTTCCATCGGTAACCGGGTTTACTTATCAATGGTTTGAAAAAACAGCCGGCATCATAGCATCTCAGACGCGCAATCAACTCACTCGCGGAACTACCGGAGAATATTATTACCAGGCAACATCAGCAAATCCCTCCTGCCCAGTGGCTACATCTGCCTCTGCTAAACTTATGGTTACTGATCCTCCTACTGCTTCCTTCGATGCACCCATTACTGCTTGTGAAGGACAGGAAATAACGTTTAAGAATACATCCACAACTGTGACAAAGGCATTTTACCAATGGGATTTTGGCGATGGTATAACTTCTACAGACAGTACCGGTACACATACTTATACATCGGCAGGATCATTCACGGTAACACTCACCGTATCCTATAAAGGACAAACATGTCGTGGAGAATTAAAAAAATCTGTACAGATCACAACGGCTGTTCCTCCGGTAATCACGAGCAGCACCGGTGTATTTCAATATTGTGATGGACAACAACTCACACTTCAATTAACAACCACGTATAATTCGTATCACTGGAATACCGGATCATCTTCGCCCAGCCTTACCGTTACGCAGGCTGGAGTATATTTTGTAGAAGTAACGGATAACTCCGGGTGCTTGTTAAAAGTAACGCAGGAGATCACACCTTTACCATCACCCGTTGTAACAGCAACCGCTAAGCCGGAAGTTATTGCAGAAGGAGAAACAACACAACTTGAAGCATCAGGTCTGGTTAATTATACCTGGGATCCAGAAACGACATTATCCGACCCCACTATATATAATCCAACGGCCAGTCCCGCAACATCCACCAATTATACTGTTAAAGGAGAAGATAGCAACGGGTGCCAGGGCGAAGCAACCGTAGCCGTAGTGGTTAAAGATGCCGGTATATCGGCGAAGATAAAACCAAGTCTCTTCTTTTCTCCCAATGGCGATGGAAGCAATCCATACTGGATCGTAGAGAATATACTCGATTACCCGCAATGTGGTGTGATGATATTTGATGATAAAGGCGTGCAGGTATATAAAGCACAACCTTACCTGAACGACTGGGATGGTACCTTCAATGGCAAACAGCTACAGGAAGGCGTATACTATTTCATAATCCGTTGTGACGGACAAGAAAGTAAACCCCGCACCGGAAGCATTACACTGCTTCGGTAACGGGGTTATGCTAGATCTCTGAACGATACAACGGCATGGACGTACGCCAACCATTATTCATCCAGCCACTTCTCTGCGTCCTCTGCGAGGCGAAAATTCTTCTTGGGAAATTGTGTAGCCTTGGCAACAGCATTGAGCTGCATCTCAGCAATATCGTCTTTTAAAATCTCGGCTACTTTTTTAATTCCGTTCTTCAGGAGAATGGCTTGGGCCTGTTCGTGCAGCTTAACAACTTCCTGCGGATGAGTCTTCATTTCAGAAGCATCTGTCAGGAGCGTAAATCCTTTTTTTAGTTTTGATAAGGCTGTATTCCAATCGCTGAGGTAGTTCGGAACAATTTCAGGATTGCGCCAAAAGCCGATAATCTTGAGATAGGCTCTGTTCTTTTCCGGAGATACAAATATTGTATAATATTTGTTCTCACTGATTTTAATCTGTGACATGGTAACTAGAGGGTGACGGTTAGGGGTTGAAATTTTTTCCCAATCTATCCGAAATTCCCCATCCAGTCAAACAATATTTCTACAAGTATCGAGCTTCAGTATTGCAGCTCCTTCACATACTTGCACAACTGTCGGTTATACACGTCAAGCTCAGTATAAAGATCTTTCACCTCGTGCGAGTATTGATGATGTTTCCGCATTTCCTCAAACACCTTCATCAGGGA
>NZ_DATCSD010000030.1:0-5413 GCF_036568665.1 Ohtaekwangia sp.
TGTTGTAGATGGAGCACAAGTTCCACTAAGTTTGCTTTACTCTATCTCCCCTGAAGATATCGCAGACATGACTGTATTGAAAAGTGGTGCTTCTGCTGCATTGTACGGTCCTGATGCTGTAAACGGTGTGTTGGTAGTAACAACTAAAAGAGGTCGTCCTAATCAGGCTCCTACCGTGTCCGTAACATCTTCTTACCAACTTTCACGTGTTGCATACTTTCCTAAACTGCAACACGAGTTTGGTGCAGGTGCAGGTGAAGAGATCGATCAATACGGAAACTATGGATATGTTCCCTATGAGAATCAGTTATACGGTCCCCGTTACGATGGAAGCATCAAGGACATTGGTGTACATGTTGAAGATGGTGATATTCAAAGTGGCCCATACAGCAACCTTCATAAGAATGATAAAAAGAATTTCTGGAATACAGGTTCTATATTCCAGAACAACATCTCTTTGACGGGTAGTGATTATTTCTTGTCAATACAAGATGCTAACATCAAAGGTTTAATGCCTCAGGATAAAAACAGAAGAACAACGATCCGTTTCAATGGCGATAAAAAGATTAACAAATTTTCTGTAAGCTATGGTTTAGGTTATACGCTGCAGAACTCAGATGTTGTTAATGAAAATCAATTACAAAATCTTTTTCAGGGTTCTTACTCAGGTAGTATCATGTTTGCTGTAATGCAAACACCAGATAACGTGCCGTTGCTGGATTACAAGGATCAGAATTATAAGTGGGCAAAATACGGTAACTACTACAACGAGTTTGCTATCAGCCCTTATTGGATCATTAACAACATGCGTTCAAAGAGTAAGTCTAACAACTTGATAGGTAACGCTACATTGGGTTATGAAATAGCTCCTTGGTTAAAAGCAACTGCAAGATTCAATGCATCTGTAAATGATATGAGAACTGACAACATCCAGAATCCATTGGATCCAGGAGATTGGGCAGTGAAAAACAGAAACAGCACTACCTACTTCAGAGCAAAAGGAGCTTTATTTAATGATAACGCTCACGCTTCACTGTTGAACATTGATTACTTCCTGAATGGTAAGACAAATATTACAAACAGCCTTTCAGTAACATACCTCGTGGGGGGTAACTACAGACAAATCAATGAAAAAGATGTAGCGGTAGGTGGTAACAACCTGGTGGTTCCTGGACTGAACAACGTTTCAGTACGCAGCGGTGACGCTAACGTGCCCGGATATGGCTTCGGTTTCCTGATACCGTATAACAACGGTACTAACTATAACTATAGCCTGTTAACAAAGCGTGTCTCCGCTTATGGTACAGTGGGCTTTGGATTTAAAGAGTGGGCATTCCTGGAACTTACAGGGAGAAACGACTGGGACAGCCGTTTGAGCAAAGCCAACAGATCATTCTTCTATCCAAGTGCTAACTTATCATTTGTACTGTCAGATGCAATACCATCACTTAAAGAATCTCCGGTGTCATACTTGAAAGTAAGAGGTGCATATTCAGAAAGTGCGAACGTAAACGTAAACCCTTACTCACTGCAAGCTACTTACTCTCAGCCAGCTGGTTTCCCTTTTGGCAGTGTTGTAGGTTTTACGGCAGGTGCAACTATACCTTCTCCTAATCTGAAACCTGAAACAGTTACAAGTAAGGAAGTTGGTTTGGAAATTGGATTGCTCAACGGCAAATTCGATTTGGAGGCTACGTACTTCAATCAGCAGTGCGATGACCAGATCCTGCAAACATCATTGCCTTCAAGTACTGGTTATACAGTTGGTTTAGCAAACGCTGCATCATTTAACAACAAAGGTGTTGAAATAGACTTCGGTATTGCTCCTTATAAAATTGGTAAAGGTGGTTTAAGCTTTAAGATCAACGCTACCTATAACACAAATAAAGTAACCTCTACGCCAGATGGAAGCCCTGTAGTTATCGGTGGTACTTCTAACTACATCCAGATATCAAGATCATCACCAACAGCGAATAATATTGCTGTAGTAGGGGGCCCTGCATTCCAGTTCCAATTGAGCGACTATGTAAGAGATCCTGAAACAGGAAAAGTTATTGTTGACAGAGTTACCGGTAACCCTTCACAAAGCACAGATCTGGTTGTAACCGGAAGAAGCTTGCCGCTTTGGGTAGTTGGTTTCACACCTACTTATACTATCGGTGGTCTGTCTGTATCAATGACTTGGGATTACAAAGGCGGACATCAGTTTTACTCAGGTCTTGGATCTGATATGGACTTCTCAGGTATATCTGAAAGATCAGCTTCCTACGGCCGTCAACGTTTCGTAATGCCTAACTCGGTTTATAAGGGGGATGATGGCAAATATGTGAACAATACCAATATTCAAGTACAAGACGGTAACTACGGTTTCTGGACTGGATCAACTACGAACACCGCTATTGCAACAAACTACTATGCAAGTGCTGCAGCGTTCCGTTTAAGGGAAGTGAACATTACTTACAACTTGCCTCAAAAGTGGATGGCATCAACCAAGTATATCAAGAAAGCGTCTTTGAGCTTAATTGGAAGAAATCTTTTGTTGCTTGTTCCTAAATCTAACCAGTGGGGCGATCCTGAATTCAACTATAGCTCTGCCGGAAATACCTACGGTTTAGGAAGTGCATTCCAAACTCCCGCTTCAAGAATGTATGGAGCGAGCTTGAATCTTACACTTTAAGAGACAATAAAAAAATTGACAATGAAATACACATATAAGATATTCTTAACTGTGTTTACGCTGGCATCACTGCTAACGGCTTGTGATCTGGACGTAAATGACGATCCGAACAGAGTAACGGAGACTACGGTTACAGGGGAACTCATCTTTCCCGCTGCTGCACATGAAACAGGCCAGAGAATTGCCAGTGGTAACTTCACGTTTTTGAATAACTGGTTAGGTTACTGGTCAGGTTCAGGAACCTTTGCAATTGATGCAACGGAAACTACCTATAATATTACACCTAGTTTCGGAAACGCACTTTGGCAGAACCACTACAATACATTGTTTGATCTTGAACAGGCAAGAGCTAAATCTGAAGCAAGTGGTGACCAGGTTTTAGCAGGCGCTTCTATGATTCTTGCTGCCAGATTGTGGCAGGACCTCGTGGATATCTATGGTAATATACCGTATTCGCAGGCATTCAAGTTTGCTGAGTATCCACAACCTGCTTATGATAAAGGCCAAGATATTTATAACGACCTGCAACAAAAGCTTGATCTTGCTATTAGCTATATGGGCAAGGACGCATTATCTTCTTTTGCAACGGTAGATATCGTAAACAAAGGCGATAAGGCAAAGTGGATCAAGTTTGCAAACACGCTGAAATTAAGATTGTTGATTCGTCAATCAGAAATTAGTGGTTTTGATCCCAGTGCAGAGATAGCAAAGATCAAAGCTAACGGAGGCGTTCTTGGTTCTGGTGAAACAGTATCTGTTAACCCTGGCTATACAAATGCAACTAACAAGCAATCTCCATTCTATGCAAACTATGGCTTAACTGTAAACGGAGCAGATGCTGCGCCTTCTGTAAGAGCAAATGAATACTTTGTTGACATATTGGGTACCAATGAAGATCCAAGATTAACCAGATACTTTACAATGGTTGGAAACAGCGTTGTTGGTACAGTATATGGTCTAGCATCAGGCAACCCGTCAACTGCTTCTGGAGTTGGTCCTGGCTTGGCTACTAGCGCTGATCAAAATCAATGGATATTCACATCGGTTGAAAGTCTGTTTCTGAAAGCTGAAGCGGTGGCAAGAGGTTGGTATGTTGATAATGACACCGATCCGGCAGCAGCTTATGACAAGGCAGTAACAGAATCATTTATATTCCTGAATGTGCCGAATGCCGCATCAGCCGCAAGTACTTATCTGGGAGATTTCCCTTACACTGGCGATATCAAGGATTTGATCTTTCAGAAGTATATTTCTATGGCAGGTATCGCTCCGCTGGAAGCTTGGAGTGACTTGCGAAGATTAGGTTTTGATATCATCCCAGAAGGATACATTACTGTAAATCCTAGTACTGTATCACAGACTATTCCGATCAGATTGCTATATCCTCAAAATGAGTATACAACCAACGCAGCAAACGCGAATGCTCAGGGAGATATCAATCAGTTTACTTCGAAAATATTTTGGGACGTCAATTAATCTGACTACGTATGAAAAAAATAAGTATAAATTATTTCTTCGCAGGGGTGCTTCTGTTATTGGGGGTTGCTGGTTGCAAGGATGAGGATTTTGAGAATGGCAAGATTCAATCTGTTGACAACCAAGGCCACGATCAGAACATGATAAGTACGGCTGTTACCGCCACAAGTAGCTCTGAGTTTATAGCATACTCTGTAGATGCATCAACCACTGAATCAGAAATTCAGCTTATTCCGGTTGTGCTTACTGCAAAAGGTACTGCATCACAGGATATACATGTGAAATTTGTACCTGCCCTTGATAGCCTGGAAAGCTATAACACTGCACACAAAACAGCTTATATAATGCCGGGAGGAGAGGGTACACCTGCCTTTACATTGTTAGATGATGGTGTGGCTACTATCCCCAAAGGTTCAAGTGTTGGTTATTTGAAGATCAAGACCGTTACAAACGATTATTTTGGTGATGATCAATACGCTTTCGCGTATAAGATAGAAAGTGTGCAGGAATCCGGATATTCCATAAGCGGAAACCATAATTTTGGTATTGCTGCTGTAATTCCTAAAAATGATTATGATGGGCTTTATTTATACGGCCCTGGAAAAATCGAAAGATTTACAGCAGGTACACCCAATACCAACGATCCGTTGCAAGGAGATTTCGAAAGTCTTGATGATGCGCCACTGGTTACAACCGGTAAATACTCACTGTTGTTCAAACCTATCTGGGCAGATAATAGTGGCGGTGTAGGTGGTATAGATGGTACCACAATCACTGTGGATCCGGTAGCACAAGCTGACGGAAAGCATTTGGTAACTATGTCAAGTACATCGAATGCAACGCTACATAACATTCCAGGCGAATTTAATGACTATGACCCTGCCACTAAAACCTTCAGATTGGCATTCACCTGGGGGGCCGTTAACAAAAGAAACTTGTGGACGCAGTTAAAGTTTAAAGAACCTAGATAAGCGAAGGCCGAATAAAATGCGAAAGAGGTAAGCTCACATCCGAGCTTACCTCTTTTTGTTTGGATAATGCCAGAATAATTAAGAAAAAATGCATTCATTCAGCACTTTGTATATTTGCGGTGTTATTTCATAACCAACACTAAATTTTAAAATGATCTACATATCCCGCAAAGAACATTTCAACGCGGCACATAAGCTTTATAATCCTCAGTGGACGAAGGAAAAGAATGCCGAAGTTTTCGGCCCTTGTGCTAATGAGAATTGGCACGGACATAATTTTGATCTGATC
>NZ_DATCSD010000031.1:0-3492 GCF_036568665.1 Ohtaekwangia sp.
CCGGTTTTCATAATCAACTGAAAATCACTAAAATTGTGGATAATTTAAACCCGGAAGACGGAAGTGTTCTGGAGTTAAAGAAAAAAGTGGACGAATACATTCGTGAGATAGACAAGTGCATCGCTCACTTAAGCAGATAAAGCAACCCCGTAAGGAAATTGATGGAGGAACTTTCAATAAAAATAAAGATAGCCGATCGCGAATACCCGATGAAGGTGAAGCGTGCCGATGAAGAACGGGTGCGTACGGCTGGAAAACTCATCAATGAGAAACTAAAAACTTACCGGGAGCAATTTGGGATTGACGATAAGCAGGATTTATTAGCTATGGTAGCGTTCGATTGCCTCGTAGATAAAATGGCAGCCGATGAAACGCATCAGGTTATCGACCAAACCGTGTTTGAGAAAGTAAATCACCTCAACCATCTCGTTTCCCAATCCATTCTGTAATTTTCTTTTACTCCTTTCCTTTCTGAGCCAAGGCGGCATACCGGGGTAGTGTATATATATAACCCCTAATTTTTTATGACTCTCACTTATGTCATAGTCATCGCGATCAGCCTGGTGTTAACCATCGTGCTGAGTTTTGTATTCGGGTCGGTTCTTTCCAACAAAAAAATGAAGAGAAGTCTGGATGATGCAGACGACCGCGCCAAGCTGATTATTAAAGAAGCCGAAATCGCAGCCGAGAACCTGAAGAAAGATCGAATCCTCGAAGCAAAAGAAAAGATACTCAAGATGCGTTCGGAGTTCGAAGACGAAGCCAACAAGAAGAAGAACGTTATCATCAGCAACGAACAGAAGATCAAACAACGCGAGCAAACTTTAAGCAAAGAGATTGAAAGTCTCAAACGCAAAGAAGGTGAGCTTGACGATATACGCACCGACCTCTCTGCTCAACTCGAGCATGTAAAGAAGCGCAAGGAAGAACTCGACAAGTTCAACCAGCAAAAGATACAAGTGCTCGAAAATATTTCGAAGCTTACGGCCGATGAAGCACGCGAGCAACTGATTGCTTCACTCAAAGACGAAGCACAAACCCGCGCATCGAGCTATATAAAAGACATTATGGAGCAGGCTAAACTTACTGCTACCAAAGAAGCCAAAAAGATTGTAGTAGAAACGATACAGCGCACTGCTACCGAGCACGCTGTAGAAAACTGCGTATCGATCTTCAACATCGAGAGCGATGATATAAAAGGTAAAGTAATTGGTCGCGAAGGTCGTAACATACGCGCGCTCGAAGCAGCTACCGGTGTTGAAATTATAGTAGACGATACTCCCGAAGCTATTATTATATCAGGCTTCGATCCTGTGCGCAGAGAGATAGCACGTTTATCGTTGCACCGCCTCGTGCAAGACGGCCGTATACACCCGGCACGTATTGAAGAGATCGTAGCAAAAACTACCAAGAACATTGAAGATGAAATTGTAGAGATCGGAGAGCGCACCGTGATAGACTTAGGTATACATGGTTTGCACCCCGAGCTGGTAAAGATGGTAGGCCGCATGCGCTATCGTTCATCGTACGGACAAAACTTATTGCAGCACTCACGCGAAGTTGCCAACCTCTGCGCTATAATGGCCAGCGAACTTGGCCTTAACGTGAAGCAGGCTAAACGTGCCGGTCTGTTGCACGATATAGGTAAAGTATGGCCCGAAGAACTCGAGAAGCCACACGCTATAGTAGGTATGGAACTGGCGCAGAAGTATAAAGAACACCCGGTTATCTGCAACGCTATAGGAGCTCACCACGATGAAATTGAAATGACCAGCATTATATCGCCAATCGTGCAGGCATGCGATGCTATAAGTGGTGCACGCCCCGGTGCAAGACGCGAGGTAATGGAGCAGTATATAAAGCGCCTCAAAGAACTCGAAGAGCTGGGCCTCAGCTTCGATGGTGTAGAGAAATGCTACGCTATACAAGCCGGCCGCGAACTGCGCGTAATTGTAGATGCCGAGAAAGCAACAGACGACCGCGCAAGCCAGTTGAGCTTCGATATATCGCAAAAGATAGAACGCGACATGCAATACCCGGGACAGGTAAAAGTTACCGTGATCCGCGAAATGAGAAGTGTAGCATACGCGAAGTAGTCTATAACTACATATATAATGTCAAACAAAGCCCCGATCATCGGGGCTTTGCTATTTATACCGTTTCATCTCATCATTGAAAAAGCATTGGGAGACAATACACATAAAAGGATTATTGCGTATCTCTGCAGAAAGGATAAACGTTTATGAAAGTACGACTTAACCTTACCATTGAAGACGATCTTTTGAATAAAATTAAACGCCATGCAGCTTCTAAAAAAGTAAGCGTTTCTGAACTCGTTGAAGAGTATTTTAAAACCATTGCCAAACCTAAAAAGCAAAAGAACAATATTATAGATCTTGTTGAAAGACTACCGAAGCATTCCGTTCCATCATCACAAGATTTAAAAAAAGGATTTTACGAAGGTCAGGCTAGGAAATATGAGTCCTGAATATTTCTGGACACCAATATTCTTTTGGATTTTACACTTAAGCATGAAGCCCCGATCATCGAAGCTTGTTTGTTAACAGCTTCTTTACTTACGAGAGACTGTCAGAATTTTTCTTTAAATTGAATTAAAATCTTAAGACAATGAATAGAGAAAGGGCAATTGAGGCGGTTAAGGAACTTCCACAAGAATTTGATCTTGAAGAACTCATAGAAAAACTTGTCTTCGTTGAGAAAGTAGAGAAAGGATTAAAACAGGCCGAAGAAGGAAAAACAACCCCTCATCATGATGTAAAAGAAATGGTGAAGAAATGGTGAAAATTGTTTGGACGGACGCTGCTATAACCGACCTCAAATCAATCCACAGTTATATAGCCAGAGACTCTAAAACCCATGCAGACAGGTTCATCAATAAATTGATCTCCAAAGTTGATCAACTTGAAATCCATCCAAATTCCGGCAGAGTTGTCCCTGAATTCAACAAGGACGCAATACGCGAATTGATTGAAGGGAGCTATCGCATAATTTATACTCTAGCTCCTGACCATATTAGCATAATCAGAATACACCACTCCTCTCGATTACTTAGAACTATATAGATAGCTTACGATCTCTTCTTCCCTTTGTGTAACTCCGTGCCTCCTTTGAGTTCTTGGTGCCATTGGATTTCCTATCCAACCTTCATCCCCTCCGACACACTGATCACCTCTTCATCATGCCATCCCTTTGTTTCCTTTATAGCTATATCGAGCAAGCCGAAGAGTAACGACAGATCATCTACCCACCCATCGAAATCGGGTGGAAGAAAATCGCGGTTGTGTGCTATATATTCTATAAACATGGTGCGCAGGCAACGGCTTAACCGCTCGGGCGGAGCATATAGCATACAACGATGAAACGCCCTGACGAGCTCAGGGCTAAGAGCAGGAATTTCGCGTGGCATAAAACGTTATTTAAAAATTACCACAGCAAGTAATAGCCCGCCACCACCGTAACCCACCCCGCATG
>NZ_DATCSD010000032.1:0-3081 GCF_036568665.1 Ohtaekwangia sp.
CTCGCAAAATGTTGTACGCCTATTCCTGGCGATGATGTTTTTGGATTTGTGACCGTAAGTGAAGGGATTAAAATTCACAGAACAAATTGTCCGAATGCTCCGGAACTTCTTTCACATCATGGTAATCGTGTAGTAAAAGCCAAGTGGACTTCGCAGCATGAAGTGGCATTTCTTACCGGCTTGAAAATTCGGGGAACGGATCGTGTCGGGCTTATCAATGATGTTTCGAAAATTATTTCGGAAGAATTGAAAGTAAATATGAGCTCGATGTCTATTCATACCGATACCGGAATTTTTGAAGGAGAGATCATGCTCTATGTTAATGACACGCGGCACCTTGAACAACTTATTGAGAAACTGCGTAGTGTGGAAGGTGTGGTGAAAGTGAGCCGATTCGATTCAAAGGAGTAAAACTGTACAGTTCTTCTTTCACTTTAATTTATTTAGTGTTGCTATTTCTTCGTTTTTGAGACATACAAGCCCTTTTGATGTTGATTTTCGGAGAGTTGCGACAAGTAGTGCAAATCATTCAAACCTGATTATCTTTGCCCGTTAATTCATGGCACTCAATCCGAAACTATACGAAGAAGTAAAGAAGATCTTCACAGCCTATCTTGAAAACAAGGAGCTGAGGAAAACCCCGGAGCGTTATGCGATCCTGGAAGAAATCTATTCCCGCGATGGCCATTTTGATGTCGAGTCGCTCTACATCAGTATGAAGAATAAAAATTACCGGGTGAGTCGTGCCACAGTCTATAATACACTTGATCTGTTAGTGGAGTGCGATTTGGTGAGTAAGCATCAGTTTGGCAAAAACCTGGCCCAGTACGAAAAATCGTACGGCTATAAGCAACACGATCACCTGATCTGTACGGAATGCCATAAAGTGGTTGAGTTTTGTGATCCTCGCATTCAGAATATTCAAAATACAGTAGAAGAGATTTTGCATTTCAATGTTATGCATCACTCACTCATATTGTATGCATCCTGCACCAAGCAGAATTGCGAGAATAAAATAGCCGCATCGAACTAGCCTATGAATTTCACTCACGAGATAAAAAAAGAACGACTACTGATCAGTCTTTCAGGAGACCTGATCGGAGAAGATAATGGCACTTCTATCTTGGAAGTAGCGACCAGTGCTATACAGGAGAAAGTACTTGCCTGTGTCATTGATATATCCAACCTGCGCTATATTAATAGTAGCGGTATTGGCGTGCTGATCACAATTCTTACAAAATTCAGAAACAAGGGAGGAGAAGTATATTTGATGCGTCCTTCCGAGAGCGTTCAGAAATTATTGGTTATCACAAAGCTGAATGCCATTTTCCAGATCATACAATCTGAAGCAGAAGTAATTAAGTAAACTTTATATTTTAAGATTTTCACGAATGTCTAAGGTAGATGTTTTATTGGGCCTTCAATGGGGCGATGAAGGTAAAGGAAAGATTGTGGACGTACTCGCACCGAAGTACGATGTTGTAGCAAGATTTCAAGGAGGTCCTAATGCAGGTCATACCCTCGAGTTCGATGGTATTAAGCACGTATTGCATCAGATTCCTTCTGGCATTTTCCGTGAATCTACCCGAAATGTAATCGGTAATGGTGTTGTGCTCGACCCCATCATTTTCAAAACTGAAATTGAAAAGCTGGCGAAGTATAATCTGAATACAAAGAAGAATCTCTTTATATCTAAAAAGGCAACACTCATTTTGCCAACACACCGCTTGCTGGATGTTGCTTACGAAAAAGCAAAAGGTGAAAATAAAATCGGATCAACGTTAAAAGGCATAGGCCCCACGTATCAGGATAAAATAGGAAGACAGGGCTTGCGTGTTGGAGATATACTGGCCGATAATTTTAAAGATCGTCTGAAGAAACTTACAGATATCCATTTCAAAATTCTGAAAGAGCATGAGGTGGAATTCAATTGGAGTGAATTGGAAAGCCAGTTCATGGATGCTGTAAATTTTCTGAAAGGATTCAATCTTATTGAGAGTGAGTATTTTCTGAATGAAGAATTAAAGAAAGGTTCCAGCATTCTTGCCGAAGGTGCACAAGGAGCTTTGCTCGATATAGATTTTGGAAGCTATCCTTTTGTTACAAGTTCTAATACTGTAACAGCGGGAGCTTGTACAGGATTAGGTGTGGCCCCTAGAAATATAGGTGAAGTATATGGAATCTTTAAGGCGTATAGCACCCGCGTTGGTAGTGGGCCTTTTCCAACAGAGTTATTGGATGACCAGGGAGAGTTAATGCGTAAAGAAGGAAATGAATTTGGTTCTACTACAGGAAGACCGCGCAGATGTGGTTGGATTGACTTGCCTTCGTTAAAATATTCTATCATGATCAACGGTGTTACACAATTGTTGATGATGAAAGCAGATGTGCTGAGTATTTTTTCAACGATAAAAGTTTGTACAAAATACCAGTTGAAAGATGGTACAATCACAGATATGATACCCTATGAACAAGTGAATGAAAAAATTTTTCCGATTTATACTGAGATGAAAGGGTGGAATTCTGATCTGCGTAAATCAAAAGAAAGTTTGCCTTCTGAATTAAACGACTATATAAAGTTTCTTGAAACAGAGTTACAAGTTCCAATTACATTGGTGTCTGTTGGTCCTGATCGCACAGAGACTATACATCGGAATTAACAAGCAGATAAAATATTTTTAATAAGCACTTGCAGCACCAAAAGCTTCTTCTACCTTTGCATCCCCAATCGCAGTAGGCGGAGGCAAAAGAGAAGAAGTTTTGAAATGCTGATGACCAAGTCTTGAATGTTTTTCTTTGATTCTTTCGAAGAAGAAAAATAAAAAAAAGATTGAGAAAAGATTTGGAGGATGAGAAAAGGTTTCTACCTTTGCACTCCCAAAACGGAAAAGCGGGCTCGAAGTTGGAAGGACTTCGGGAGAAGTTGAAGGATTGAGAGATGAAAAAAGTTGGAGAGGTGATGAACTTCGAAGACAATAGTTTCGAGATATAGGTTGAAGATACTGAGAAGTAAATTTGATCACGATTGACGAACCTGATGTGAATCAGTAGGAGTCAAAAAAGTTCTTTGAATGGATGATA
>NZ_DATCSD010000033.1:0-2015 GCF_036568665.1 Ohtaekwangia sp.
TTGCTGCCGGTAACAACGCCATTCACACAATAAGGACGGACTATCGATGGATTATCACTGGTGTTATTTACCCAATAGTAATCCGCATACGAAAAGATATAGTCCTTTTCATCATTAGCGAAATATACTTCGTTGTAACCCGGCTTTAATATTTGTCCGGCACTCGCAAGCGGTGGTGCATAGTTGATGGTTACATGCACTGGCCCAAGCGGGTTTGCCCAGCAATTTGTGGCCGCAGAATAGTAACGGGTATAGTGATCGCCGGATTCATATACGAGATAGTTGCCGTTTACAGGATTATTTACATCTGTACCTGTACTACTTTGTTCCCAATAATGACCAGCGCGTACACCGTTGCCTGTTGTTAATGTCTGCCGGTGATAAAACGAAGCTGCACCCAAAGTAGGTGAAAGACTTGTTTTTGAAACGTTGACTGTTATCTGATTTTCATTTGTGCAAGCTTCTCCTGAAATAGTCAGGTAGAAGGTTGTTGTGGTAGATACATTATTAAACGTAACGGAGGTACCGGAACCGGTATAGCCGGCCGGAACCGAACGCCACAGAAAATCATATCCGGAATTAGTATAGCTCGGATCTACCGAAAGCGTCACACTTCCTGATTCACATAACTGAGTTGTACTGGCCGTAATAGACGGTCTGGGGACGGCCTCAATAAATATAGTGGTCTGCGTATATACCGGTTTGGTATTTTGACATGTGCTACACCAGGAGCCTAACTTGACGGTGTGGCTACCGGTTGTATTAAATGTATACGTTTGGCTCGGCCCGCTGCCAATGGATGTACCGTCAATTACCCAACTATGATTGTCATAATTATCCGGGCAGTTTTTATAAAATGTTATAGGCTGGCCCAGGCAGTTTCCGCCTGAATGCGAAATACTGCAAGGAGATGTTTGACCGAAACTGAGGCTACCGCTGGCCATCAGCCCAATAAAAAATAATGCTATATAGAAACGCTTCATACTAGTTCTTTAAATCTGTGTGCGTTATAATATCTTTACTCTATACCTGTGCTTCCAGGTTTACAATTACAACCTGATACCAGGCCATTGTTATATTGACAACAGTTGTCAACGGCCAGCGACCGGAGGTCATAGGGTATCTCCGATTTCTTGTTCGCTGTCATCCAACTGCCCTGGTTGCCGCACAGATCATAGTACGCATATCGATACCCGCCATCGAAACAGGTATTGCCATTACCATCCGTATACCCATTGCAAACCACTACCCCCGCCACAGAGTTTGAAGCAAAATCTGCTTTCAATGTATGTGCTGTCTGAACATTCTTAAACGTGACAACTTTGCCTGCATTCTGGATGGATACGGTCGTTCCATCAGCAAGCGTTACAGAAGATTTATCGACATCGATCTTTTTACCATCAATCCACACGGCAGCCAGTGTATTACTCTGGCATTTATCGCGCAGCTCAAAGCGAAGGTCTTTCCCCTGGGCAACCGAAATATTTCCGGAAGGATATATATACCCTCTGGTACCTGTGCTTGATGTATTGATCGTTAGTGTATAGGGATTATTTACTCCGTAGTTATACTCTACAATACCGGTTTTAACTATACCCTGATTACCATAGGCTGCTTTAAAGCTCTCTTTGTAAGTAGAGGTGAGGCGTCCCATAGCATCATAACGATACTCAGTGTAAAGGTTATTGTTATCAAGTATATGCGATACTTCACCCCATGGGTTATATACATAGCCGGTCATGGCAGCATCAATCGGTCTTACACGGAAGTCGTCAAAGTATGTCGTGTTAACACCCGCTTCACACCACAGCTCCAGCTTTGAAGCGTTTGTTGCTGTTACCGCTATATCGGCCTCCAGTAAATACCAGTTACCCGCTTTTCCTACGTTGTTGACTGACGCAATTGATTCTGGGCTTGAATCAAGTTTATACTTGATCGATGCCGCAGGCTGCGATGACCATACGCTAACACGATACTTATTTTGCCGGGGAGTTTCCATGTAGTAGGTAAAACCT
>NZ_DATCSD010000034.1:0-3053 GCF_036568665.1 Ohtaekwangia sp.
TATTTTGATTCGGGATTTGAAAAATAGAATCCGCTTACGGCTGCGCCCGGATACATGGCGTATGATTCCGTGAGTTGTATACCGATCTCGCCTGCATCGAGTAATTCAAAAAGTAATTTCTTTTCGGTATGATCCGGACAAGCAGGATAACCCGGTGCCGGACGTATACCTTTATACTCTTCGTCTATAAGCTGATCATTTGAAAGATGTTCTTCGCTTGCATAGCCCCATATATCTTTGCGCACTTTTTCGTGCAGGCATTCGGCAAATGCTTCTGCCAATCGATCGGCCAACGCCTTCGCCATGATCTCGGAGTAATCGTCATGGTTAGCTTTATACTTGTCTACCAACACTTCTAACCCTAAACCTGCTGTTACTGCAAACATGCCGAGGTAATCTTTACCGGCTTCGGGAGAAACAAAATCTGACAGACAGAAATTAGGAAGGTTCTGTGCCTTTTTATTCTGCTGGCGCAGGAAGTGAAAGGTAGCAAAAGGTTTATCTTCACCTTCGTGGTATAGATCTATATCATCGCCTGTGTTTACCGCCTGATAGAACGCAATGACACCATTCGCTTGCAGACTCTTCTCGCGAATGATCTCGTCCAGCATGTTGTTGGCGTCATCAAAAAGTTTTTTGGCTTCTACACCCACCACTGCATCCTTTAAAATTCCGGGGTAACGTCCGGCCAGCATCCACGTCTGGAAGAAAGGTGTCCAATCTATATACCTACGCAGTTCTTCCAAGGGGAAACTGGTATATATCTTGCGACCTATAACAGAAGGCCTGGTATACTTTGCAGCAGACCAATCGATATTTACCTTGTTCTTGCGGGCATCGGCCAGCGTAATATAGTTCTTGGTTCCTTTTCTGTTTTCGTGATCAATGCGCAACTGCTGATACTCCTGCTTTACTTTCGACTTGAAACCTGCGCGTGTATCTACGCTGATCAACTCACTGGCTACCGGCACCGAGCGTGAAGCATCGAGTACGTGTACAACCGGCCCGTCATATACCGGGTCGATCTTTACAGCCGTATGTATACGCGATGTTGTAGCACCACCAATCAATAGCGGAAGCTCCAGTTTCTCGCGCTGCATTTCGCGGGCTACGTGTACCATCTCATCCAGCGATGGCGTGATCAAGCCGCTCAAACCTATAACATCTACTTTTTCTCTCTTGGCTGCTTCAATGATTTTTTCAGAAGGCACCATCACACCGAGGTCTACTACTTCGTAGTTGTTACAGGCGAGTACAACGCCTACTATATTTTTACCAATGTCGTGAACATCGCCTTTTACGGTTGCCATCAATATCTTGGCAGCGTTCTTAACTTGACCACCATTGAGTCGTTTTTCTTCTTCGAGGTATGGTGTGAGATAGGCCACCGACTTCTTCATTACGCGGGCACTCTTTACTACCTGCGGAAGAAACATTTTACCGGCACCAAACAGATCGCCCACTACATTCATACCTGCCATCAGCGGGCCTTCAATTACGTGCAGCGGCCGGCCGTATTTAACGCGTGCCTCTTCTGTATCGTGATCTATAAAATCGATAACACCTTTCACCAACGCATAGGTTATACGCTCTTCTACCGTTCCCTTCCGCCACTCATCATCGGTTTCTTTTTTCTTGGCCGCACCTTTTACCGTTTCGGCAAATTCCAGTAGCCGTTCCGTTGCATCGTCTCTGCGGTTGAGCAATACATCTTCTACGCGTTCGAGCAACTCCTTGTCGATCTCATCATATACTTCCAGCATGGTTGGGTTTACAATGCCCATATCCATACCATTCTTTATAGCATGGTATAAAAATGCCGAGTGCATGGCTTCACGCACTTTCTGATTTCCACGAAAGCTGAACGATACGTTGCTGACACCACCACTCACGTGGGCACCGGGAAGATTCTCGCGAATCCATTTAGCGGCACGAAAGAAATCCAACGCGTAATTTCGGTGCTCATCTATACCGGTAGCAACGGGAAATATATTCGGATCGAAGATGATATCTTCCGGAGCGAACTTTACTTCATTCACCATAATATCATACGCACGCTTGCAGATAGAAATTCTGCGCTCATACGTATCGGCCTGCCCTTGTTCATCGAAGGCCATTACTACTACGGCCGCACCATAGCGCTTTACCAGTTTAGCCTGTCGAACAAACTCTTCTTCGCCCGACTTCAAGCTGATGGAATTTACTATACCTTTTCCCTGCAGGCATTTCAGTCCGGCTTCGATCACTTCCCACTTGGATGAATCGACCATCACCGGTATAACTGCGATCTCCGGTTCAGAAGCCATCAGGTTCAGGTATTTGATCATGGCTGCTTTGGAGTCAAGCATACCTTCATCCATGTTCACATCAATTACCTGTGCACCACCGCGCACCTGGTCGAGGGCCACTTCCAGTGCTTCTTCAAATTTATCTTCCTTGATAAGCTTCAGAAATTTAGCAGAACCTGTAACGTTGGTACGCTCACCTATATTTACAAAGTTCGACTGCGGTGTAATCTCTATCGCTTCAAGGCCGCTTAATTTCAATCTATAATTCATGGGGGTCAATTCTCAACAGCGCTCCCGCTTTGCGCGAGAGATTGGATCTTTATTTTTTTCGGATTCGTTTTTATCGGTATATATAGGGGTATATATTTCACAGGCTTGCTAGACTGTAACCTCTTCGTCTGTACTCTGCACAATGCGCGGTTTATACCTGGCTGCTATCGCAGCAATCGTTTTGATATGCTCCGGTGTAGTACCACAGCAACCACCTACTATATTGATCAGGCCTTCTTTCAGAAACACTTCTACCTGCGTGCCCATTTCTTCCGGAGTTTGATCGTAATGACCAAATTCATTTGGCAATCCTGCGTTGGGATATGCGCTCACAAAGAACGGAGCTTTATCATTTAACACTTGCAGGTATGGACGCAACTGACTTGCTCCCAATGCACAGTTCAATCCTATACTCAGCAACGGTACATGCGATACGGAAACCAGAAATGCTTCGGTAGTTTGTCCGGATAATGTTCTTCCGCTGGCATCGGTAAT
>NZ_DATCSD010000035.1:0-2760 GCF_036568665.1 Ohtaekwangia sp.
TATATTCCCATGTTTCAGACGTTACGCTATTGTCGCAGGGAGTGGAGGCTGTAGTATATTTAGTTGTTTGCGCAGCAGCGCCCCGCTCATCCCATAAGCGATGCATGGCGATAAATTGTTTTTCAATAGCCGCTATATCAATGGTGCGGTTATAGTATTCCGGTAACATTTCGAAGATGATGTTACGCAGGGCAGGAAGCTTGCGCACAATCTCGCGCGCCAGTTCGAGTAGTTCTGTTGAGCTTACTTCGGAGTGTGCATCGAGGTAATAATCTTTATAGTACATGCCACCTGCCAGGTGTATTTCAGCGACACGCTCTAAGGGCAGTTGGCTGATGAAGTCTCTTACTTTCTGCCGCCCGTTCTTTTCATTGGCCAGCAGGTTGTGCAGATCCAGCAAAATATGGGAGTCGCTGGCTTCTGCGATGCGGGCTACAAATTCGCCATCCGGCATTTCATCACGTTGTGGCTGCAGGTAGTTGGTGCCGGTTTCAAAAGCGAAAGGTATAGCAAAATGCTTTTTATAGTGCGCAATGTTTTGTACAGCCGTAGCTATACCGTGTTCGTTCTGCAGCGGAGGCAACAGGAAGTTAGCCTGATGAACATCTCCTGCATGATCAGTATATTTATTAAAGCTCAGGTGCTCGCTGATATATAGCGGGTTCAGCAACTGTGCATGCTCCTGTAAAGTATTAAAATGTGCAGCCTGCGGAAGTATAGTTCCTCCTATAGGAAAACCAACACCGTGAAATATTTTCGGCTGCGGGCACGACTGCAGGAAGGAAGTTACCTGCGGGTCGATGGTAAAGGAATCACTCTCCAGGGATTCCTTGAACCATGATGTTTGAGGCTCAACCTCAATCACGTCAATATACCTGGAAAGTGATTCTACTACAGGCTCAAGACCTGCGAAATGAATCAGTCCAACGCCACCAGTGTTAATATACCTGTTCATTGATTCTGATGCCGTTGAAGATGGGATTCACTTCAAGATTTTCGTTCACTACAAAACGATCTTCGATTTCATATTGAATCCAGCGACCGGAGTGACATCCGCCACAACCCAACTGTCCGAGAATTTTTTGGGTAACCTTCGTAAGCGACTCGAAGTCGTAAGCCACCGAAGCCGGAACACTTACCCGCACAACCGGATGGGCTATAGCAGGTTGAATACTCTTAAATCTTTTCATACAAAACGGTTTTTTTGAATTGCCTACTCTATACCCTTTTCGGCATCCGGGGCTTACTCTGTTAAAGGATTTTCAGCGGTGCTCCTATAGTATATTTACCTGACGAAGTATATTTACTATCGGCAAAAGAGTATAACAGGGTAATCATTACCCGGGTCGTTGTACTCGCCATCGGTAAGCTTGCGTCTGGTAGATAGCGCTAATCTGTATGCACAAGATGGCCAGGTATTGAACGCAGGAACGACTGCTCCCGGATTTGCAAAATCTATATTGTCAGCTTTACCCCTTGGAAGTGCTGATATCGGGCCTGATGCTCCGACAATGGTTATACCGGAAGGTATAGCAGCTGACGAAACTCCGAGTCCCCATGAAGCCATTAATTCGTGATCGGTTGTATAGTGTACGTGAGCATGTGTTGTTATAGGATTACATCCGCTTCCTCCACCAGTTGTTAATTCATCCAGTATCAGCTTGCGATGTACGTCCCAGTTGTTCACATGAATGAGCCCCTGAATGGATTGCTCTCTGAAATTCGGTGATGCAGGATTGGAGGGATCGTCTGTTGTTTGAAAAGCGAAAGATACCTTCTTACCATTCTTGGGAGATGCAGGTATATTTCCAGCGGAATCTGCAGGTGCCTCTGCATTACCACCGGAAACAATGGTTCTTGTATCGACCCATAAAAGTGATCCGTAAAATCCATTATCTAAGCCAACCTGATCAACCCGAACCCAGCCGTTGGCATCCAATCGAAGTACATGATCAGGAATAGGATTAGGAGCATTGTCAACAGGAATGCTGTCGGCTACAGAAGCAGGTTGATTTTTATCGATCACTATATCTTGAAAAGCAGTTGTACCTCCCCAGATAATTTGTCGTACACCAACTTTTATTCTAAGGTATAGATTGCCTTCAGTAACAGGAGTCCAGGATGAGCCATCCACTGAATACATAAAGCGATAGTGTAGGGGCATGGCGGGAGCAGTAGGAACTTTTTTAGTAGCATAGCCTATCAATTTTACCGCGCCAAAGAAACCAAAGCCAGTGTCTCCTGCGAAAGAACGATCATGCGTTGTTAATCCTGTACTATCAATGTCTGAAGTGATGTTATAGTTACCAATGTGTGTAAACCAAGGAACGTCAATCGGTACAGACTTCACGCATAACTTTACACAAAAGCAATTGTGAGCATTGGTTCTGTCAGATCGATGACCCGTGTTACGATTTTCGTCCAGGAGTATAAATCCGGAAGGTGTTTCTATCCGGAAGTATATATCCGGACCAGCGGGCCATTCTACATTAAGCCATGAAAATATAGTCTTGGAGAAATCAGCAGATGTATAGAATATTTTAAAATGCCCGTTGACATGCGTATAGGCAGAACCTAACGCATCATCCTGAAGCAGATCAACATCAAATGCGAATACACGTACACCTTCTACTGCTTTACCTGTTTCACAATCGACAACTCTTCCGCAGATCACCCACAGGTCAAGCAGGCGCAATATCTGGCACCACCATTTAGAGGCTATACAATATTCCCATCCAAAGTAGTTTACTACTTCATTCT
>NZ_DATCSD010000036.1:0-17998 GCF_036568665.1 Ohtaekwangia sp.
TCCGGGCAATTCTCTTTGAATGTTATACCCAGCATCAGGATGTTGGCATTGTTGATGGGGAGATTTCGCTGCGCCATCAGTTTGATAACACTGTTAGCGATATGTACTCCCATGTTATCATTAATTCTTCTGCCGGAAAGAATTACCTGTGGATGATAGCCCATGCTATCGGCTTTATAAGTAAGATAATAGGGATCTACACCAATACAGTGACCGCCAACCAGTCCTGGTTTAAATGGAAGGAAATTCCATTTCGTGCCGGCAGCTTCCAGTACTTCGTGTGTATCTATACCTATACGTTCAAAGATCAGTGCAAGCTCATTCACGAAAGCTATATTGATATCGCGCTGCGAGTTCTCAATTACCTTTGCTGCTTCCGCTACTTTCATAGAAGAAGCTTTGTGTGTTCCGGCTGTGATTATCTTCCGGTATAGCTGATCTACATTTTCAGCAATCTCTGGTGTGCTTCCGCTGGTAACTTTTTTAATGGTTGTTACGCGGTGAAGTTTATCGCCCGGATTAATACGCTCCGGTGAATAACCACAGTAGAAATCCACATTGAATTTCAGTCCGCTGGTTTTCTCCAATACCGGCACACAAACTTCCTCTGTGCATCCGGGATATACTGTAGATTCATAGATTACTATATCTCCCTTCTTCAATACGCTGCCAACGGTTTTGCTGGCACTCTGCAGTGGGCGCAGGTCGGGAGTTTTAAATTCATCTACAGGCGTTGGAACGGTAACAATAAAATAATTCACATCCTTCAGATCTGCGAGGTTAGAAGTATACTGTAGCTTGACAGATAATGTCAATTCTGCCGGCTCTACTTCACGTGTGCGGTCGTGACCTTTCTTCAGTTCTGCAATACGTTCTTCATTAATATCAAAGCCAACCACGGGCAGTACTTTACCAAATTCAACCGCCAACGGTAGCCCTACATATCCTAATCCGATAACGCCTACTTTCTCCATGACTTATAATTTGATGCTATAGTATTTGATATACCAGTCTACAAATTTTCCAATGCCCTCTTCAATCGGGGTGTCGGGTTTGAAATCCACTTCACGTTGCAGGTCTTCCACATCAGCAAAGGTTTCTGGTACATCACCATCTTGCAGCGGTAAAAAATTCTTGATGGCTTTTCTGCCAATTTTTTCTTCAATTACTTCGATGAAACGCAGTAATTCAACCGGCTGGTTATTGCCAATGTTAAATACGCGATAGGGAGCAAAACTCGTAGCGGGATCAGGCGTCATTCCCGACCAGTCAGGATTGGGCTGTGCAGGTTTGGGTACCAGTCGCACGATACTTTCCACGATATCATCTACATACGTAAAATCGCGTTTCATCTTTCCGTTGTTAAACACATCGATTGGTTTATTTTCCAAAATGGCTTTTGTAAAGAGAAACAACGCCATGTCTGGACGCCCGTAAGGGCCATATACTGTAAAGAAGCGAAGACCGGTTGTAGGAAGGTTGTACAGCGCAGAATAAGTATGCGCCATTAACTCATTAGATTTTTTGGATGCTGCATACAAAGAGATCGGGTGATCTACATTGTGATGCACAGAGAACGGCATTTTTTTATTGGCGCCATAAACTGAGCTTGAAGAAGCATAGACCAAATGCTGTGTCTGATTGTGGCGACAAGCCTCGAGTATATTTAAAAAACCATGCAGGTTGCTTTCCAGGTATGCATGCGGGTTTGTGAGTGAATATCGCACACCTGCCTGCGCTGCCAGGTTTACTACATACTGAAATTTATACTCAGCAAAAAGGCTATTGATAGACTGGCCATCAGTAAGATTATAGGAATGAAACGAAAAATTTTTATCGGCTTTGAGAATGTCCAATCGGGACTGTTTCAATCGCTGATCATAATAATCGTTCAGGTTATCCAGTCCAGTTACGTGGTATCCGGCCTGCAGCAATTTTTGACTCAAATGAAATCCTATAAATCCGGCAGCACCAGTAACCAAAACAGATTTGACAGAGGCCATAAATAGATAATGTAAACAGGTCGCAAAACTAACTAATTTGAGGTATACTAAAAATCAGTTAAACTTGCGGGTTATGACGCAAAAAACATCATCGGACGAGATCGATTTAATGGAGCTCCTGGCAAAGCTTTATCGAACGGTAAAACGTAATATTTTAATCTTTATAATCTTGCCGGCTATTGGTGTGATTATAGCGCTCTGGCTTGCCTACAATTCCAGCGACAAGTTTTCGTCCAGCATGATGATTACCACCAACTTGCTGTCGGCCAACGAAGCCCGCTTTATTTTTGATGAGCTGGGGCGTGCAGATTCCATTCCGGGGCTGACGAAAGATGAGGAGAATAAACTGCTGGTGATGAACTTTGAAGTGCAGCAGGATAATATTGATGAGAAAGAAGCCATCCGGAATATTTATGTGAAAGCAACGGCGGTTGTAACAGACCCCTCCATCTTTCCGGCATTAGAAAAAACCATTGTAGGTTATCTTAATTCGGTTGACCCACTCGTGGAGACGAGAAGAGATCGTGAACTGTTCTATAAGCAAATGATCCAGAAAATTGATAGCGAGATCGCTTCGATGGATCAAATCAAAAAACAAACAGATAGCCGGGTGATGGCATCGTATATTGATCCTTCCGACCTGTATGCCAAAACAGTAGAACTCTTTAAAGAACGGACCGAGAACGAAATACAACTGCGCGACATTGAAACAGTCCACGTTACAAAAGGATTTGGCACATTGATGAAAGATGCCAAGTTGCCCAAGATATTAGTAGCACTAAGTGGATTTGGTGTTGGCCTTTTGTTGGCAATTGTATTGATGTTTGTCAAGTTCTTTAACGATTATAATAGGGCACTGAAACTGGATTAACTTATCAAAGCAGTACTTACCTTATTGCAAAAAGAATTTGCACTGGAATTAAGGCGCAAATCTGTTATCTCTGGAATAGGTCTATACCTCTTCAGTCTTATTTTTATTTGCTATCTCACGTTTAGCCTGCGAATAAATTCTATCAACGAGGCTACCTGGTCTGCGCTATTCTGGCTTGCTATACTTTTCTCGGTGATTAACAGTGTAGCGAAAAGTTTTATTGGAGAGAAAAAGGGAACATTCATTTATTACTATTCACTGGTAAGTCCACAGGCAATTATTCTTTCCAAGATTTTTTACAATGCAATCTTGTGCCTGGTACTTTCCTTGGCAGGTTATGGCTTGTTCTCAATCTTCATCAGTAATCCCATTCAGGATACGGCACTTTTTATAGTTACACTTATTCTTACTTCAATCGGGTTCGCAGCATCACTCAGTCTTATCTCGGGTATTGCTTCAAAGGCAAACAACAGCAATATCTTAATGGCTGTATTGAGTTTCCCTGTCATACTGTCAATATTGCTGATGGCGATCAAGATCACCAAGAATGTACTGGATGGACTCGACAGAGCTTCGAGCCTGGATGAACTGCTCAATTTGCTGGCAATAAATTGCATTGTAGGAAGTTTGGCGTACCTGCTCTTCCCGTATATTTGGCGCAGCTAACAGAAAGGGCTATGGTTTAGGCCCCGCAATTTCTCATGAAGACCTGGCTTAAAATAACAGCGATCGTTTTACTTTTTTATGTACACACCGCCGGCTTATTATTCGATGTGCCGCGGCTAAACATTTTGAATGAGACCATTCGTGCGCTATACTTTCACGTGCCTATGTGGTTTGGCATGGTGCTCCTGTTTATGATCTCCGTTTATTATGCCATTCAATATTTAAGAAAGCCGTCTGCTGAGCTTGACCGGAAAGTAGTAGAGTATGCAAACGTGGGTCTGGTGTTTGGTATACTGGGGATATTCACCGGTATGCTGTGGGCCAACTATACCTGGGGTTCTCCATGGCATGGCGATCCTAAACAAAATGGTGCTGCTATTTCCTTGCTGGTATATCTCGCATACTTTGTGTTGCGTGGCTCGCTCGAGAACGAAGAGCAACGTGCTCGGCTCAGCGCTGTCTATAATATTTTTGCTTTTGCCGCCATGGTACCACTCATCTTTATCATTCCGCGGCTGAGTAGCTCCATGCATCCGGGCAGTGGCGGGAACCCAGGTTTTAATATGTACGATCTGGACAGCAGTATGCGTATTATTTTTTATCCGGCTGTTATCGGCTGGTTCCTGGTGGGACTTTGGATTGTATCGCTTCGCGTCAGAATAAAAACAGTAGAAGAAAAATTATTTGAATTGGAAGATGGAAAAAATTCTTAAATCATTTTTTGCTCTGGCAGCTATAGTCCTGTCTTTCAGTGCACAGGCTCAATCAGAAGTGCAAATGGCCGATACGATGCGGTCAGAAGGTAAGATATATGTTGTAGTGTCGATCATACTGATCATCCTGGTTGGGTTGATCGCATATCTCTTCCTGATGGACCGAAAGGTGAAAAAACTGGAAGAGCGGCTTGCTGAAAAACAGCGCTGAACTTTAATCTCTCCCGTACGTTTTCCCTGTAAAAATTCCCTGACTTTCTGGGCATTTGTGTCTAATTTTACGTTCTCTTAGGGGAGTGGAGAGATATGAAAAAATCACACATTTTTATCATCATTATCATCGCTGTAGCAATAGGCATTATTGTCAGCACAGCCGGTGATGCAAGTACATACGTTAATTTTGATCAGGCTTACGAAATGGCATTGGCCGGCAAGCAAAATCATATTCACGTAGTAGGTCAGCTTAAAAAAGATCATGAAGGCCATGTGGTTGGTATAGAAGAAGGAGCCGATAAGGTTTCTTTTTCATTCATCATGGTAGATGATAATGGCAAGGAGCAGAAAGTGGATTATAATGAACCGATGCCTGCCGATATGCTTCGCTCTGAAAAAGTGGTAGTAGTAGGAAGCTACGAAGGCGATCACTTCAAAGCCAGCAAGATCATTCTGAAATGTCCCTCCAAATACCAGGAGCAAAACGTAAATGTCTAACGTATTGAAGTACGCAACCCTTGGGATACTGGCCGCAGGCCGGTACGGTGTTTTGTACTTTCATAATCCGTACTTCTTTCTATGATGCATTATTTTATCGGTGATCTCGGTCACTTCTCGGTTGTCACCGCTTTTGTAACAGCTATACTCACCGCCTTCGCTTACATGCGGGCGACTACGGCAACTGACCTCGCAGAAAAAAATCTCTGGCTGCAAAATGGTAAAGCAGGATTCTATACTCATGCTGTAGCGGTGCTGAGCATTTGTGTTACTCTCTATGTTATCATCGCACAGCATTACTTCGAATATCACTACGCCTATAGCTACTCCGATCGCAAGCTTCAAACATATTACCTGATCTCTACATTCTGGAACGGACAGGAAGGAAGCTTTTTGTTGTGGATGTTCTGGCAGGCGATTATCGGGTTGATTCTCATTCACACCAATAAATTCTGGGAAGCTCCTGTAATGACGGTGTTTGCACTGGTGCAGGCATTTCTCGCATCGATGATACTCGGTGTTGTTATACCCGGCCTTGATATAAAAATTGGAAGCTCTCCATTTATACTGCTGAGAGATGTAATGCAGGATGCTCCCATCTTTAAATCACAACCGGATTTTATACCCAAAGATGGTAATGGTTTAAACCCATTACTGCAGAATTACTGGATGGTCATACACCCACCCACGTTGTTCCTGGGCTTTGCACTTACACTGGTTCCTTTTTCGTTTTGCATGGCCGGACTGTGGTTGAAGAAATATAGAGACTGGGTGCGACCTGCTTTGCCATGGGCGTTATTGGGTGGTGCTATACTCGGCCTCGGTATATTAATGGGCGGATACTGGGCGTATGAAACTTTAAACTTTGGCGGCTATTGGAACTGGGATCCTGTAGAAAATGCAGTGTATGTACCGTGGCTTATACTGGTAGCGGCTATACATACTATGATCACCTATAAGAACAGCGAAACTGCGCTGAAGGCATCGATCATTTTAGTAGTAGCCACTTTTATATTGATACTATACTCTACCTTCCTCACAAGAAGTGGTGTGTTGGGAGAAGCCTCTGTACACTCGTTTACTGATCTTGGTCTTTCCGGTCAGTTACTGGTATATCTATTCTTCTTCTTACTCGCTTCCGTTGTATTATGTATAGTTCGCTGGAAGGAAATTCCTTCTACACAAGATGAAGCATCTGTATTTTCCCGTGAGTTCTGGATTTTTATAGGAGCTACAACATTATGTATGGCAGGCTTCCAGGTAATTGCCGGAACATCTATACC
The DNA here is from genome assembly GCF_036568665.1 of Ohtaekwangia sp. Classification (GTDB taxonomy): domain Bacteria; phylum Bacteroidota; class Bacteroidia; order Cytophagales; family Cyclobacteriaceae; genus Ohtaekwangia. Next base: position 6,248 of record NZ_DATCSD010000036.1, read on the forward strand.
GGTAATAAATAAAATTATGGGAGGTATAGGTATAGAATCTCGCCTGGCACCACCGGCAGATGCTATAGCTTTCTACTCCAAGTTCCAGATATGGTTTGCCATTGTTATCGGGTTGCTCTCTGCTATAGGTCAGTTTTTCTGGTGGAAGAAGATCGATAAAAATAAACTGAAGAAAGAGCTGGCAGTTCCGGCATTGGTAACACTGATCGTGTTTGCTATCATCATCACCACGGCACAGATATATAAAGTGCCCTATATATTGCTAACCCTGGCAGGTATATTTACCATCATTGCCAACGGAAGTATAGCATGGTCGGTAATGCGATCAAGCCCGGGTATGTCGGGGGGAGCCATTGCGCACATAGGCATAGGGTTGATGTTGATCGGGGTGATGTTTTCGGCAGGATACTCCAAGATCGTATCGCTGAACAACACCGGTATGCTGATCTCCAAAGAATTTAGTCAGGACTTTAACCGCGATAACCTGCTGTTGTTTGTGCATGAGCCACGAACCATGTGGGGTTATGATATAGAATATCTCGGTGAGCGATTGGAGCCTCGTTACCATGCAGGGTATATACGCAAAAGCGATGTAGTGCCTACACCTGACAAAGACAAGGTGATTGCGAAAAGCAAGCTGACTATTGGCGGTGAAGTATATAAACCGAAAGATACGATTGAGGTGCGGGGTGAAAATACATTCTTCGAGATCGAGCTTCGTAAGGGCGACAAGAAATATACGCTACATCCTCGTGCACAGATAAACCAGGAGATGGGTGGACTGCTTGCATCACCCGATATATACCGTACAGTGAGTGCCGATCTATATACCCACGTTTCTTCTGTAATGAATCCTTCGGAAGATCAGGAGTGGAGCAAGCTGGAAGAAATAACAGTAAAGCAACGTCAGGAATTTTTTGCCAATGATTATGTGGCCATACTGGATTCAGTATATCGCATTTTTGCTGTGGAAGGTGTTCCGTTAAGCGGACAGGATGTAGCCGTGAAAGCACGCATCCGTGTACTGGGAGAACGCGGTGACTATATAGCAGAACCTGTATTCCTGATCAAGGATAAAATGATCGGTCGTATTCCGGACGAGATACAGGACCTGGGATTAAGATTGTCGTTACTCAATATTCATCCGGAGAGCAACCAGTTCGATATCGGTATCAATACCCGTCAGAAAGATTGGGTGGTGATCAAAGCGATGGAGAAGCCTCTCATCAATGTGCTATGGATTGGTACGCTGATAGTGATGATCGGATTTGGTGTTGCCATGACCAGACGCTTCCGCGAGTTCCGGAAGATGAAAGAGAAAGGACAGGAGTAATCATCATTCACTAACATTTTCATAATATACCTGTAAAAACAGGCAACCGTCTGTCCCCTGGATTGGTACAGGAACCGGAAAGGTTCTCCTATAGGTATTTTATAGTTCGTTTCGATACTCTATATTGAACACGTGAATTTTCTACGGGAGTACTTTATTGGCGATTACCTGCGCCAAAATCCGGACGTGCTGAAACAAGCAAGTATCCGTCTGGTATATAATATCATCATTGTATCGCTATTCTCCCTCGTAATCTTCTTCTCCATCTATGTTATAAAAGGTTTTCATTACCAGCTGATCAAGAACGTGGTGATCATGTTCCTGTTTGCCAGTCTTCTGTTTTACATGAAGTACAGGCAATCCACCGCGCTGGTATGCCACCTGATGATCCTCATTTCGTGGATGAACAATAACATAAACATCTATCTTTTTGATGAGTACAACTTTTTTATAGCACTGCTTACTGTTTGTGATATCATCTTCGCCTTTCATACACTCGGCAGCCGCTGGGGGCTGATCTACTCTGGTCTGCATTTCTTCCCGGTGTTCGGGCATTTTTTGCTCAAGAGCCACGGCTATCAGCTCAATGCAGGTCCCCTGCAGGAGATGGTTTACTCCGAGGGCGTTATTACTCTGGTGCTGATCTTCTTCATTATTATATACCTGGTATATCATTATCACAAGGCATACGAACTGGCGCAGCAGACACTGGCACAATCGGTGGCCGATCTTGAAAAAGAGCGTGATATAGCCGAGCAGATGACGCGCCTCAAAACGAATTTTCTTTCCAACATGTCGCACGAGATACGCACTCCCATCAACGGTATACTCGGCATCAGTCAGGTAATAGAAATGGAAACGACTGATGATGCGATCCGGAAGTATATATCCCTCCAGCAGGTGAGCGGTCGAAGACTGCTCAATACCATTACAAGCATTCTTGAATTATCGCGGCTGGAGGCAGAACAAAATGATCTGTCACTAAAAATTGTCGAAATCAATGGGCTGATCAGAAATGAAATCGGTCCGCTGGAAACACTGGCAAAAAACAAACACCTCGATTTTTACTTTTCGTCACACCCCGAGCCGCTCTTCTGCCTGGCAGACGAAAACATGATGAAGCAAGTGGTAAATAATATTGTAGGCAATGCCGTGAAGTATACCGATAAAGGCCGCGTGTCCATAGCCACCTATATCACTGACGACCTGGAGCAATTGGTGGTGGAGGTTTCCGATACTGGCCTGGGTATATCAGAAGAATTTTTACCCCGCATATTCAATCCGTTCGAACAGGAGAGCACCGGCCGCAGTCGCACCTACGAAGGCACCGGCCTTGGACTTTCCATTTCCAAAAAGTATATCGAACTGCTGGGTGGAGAAATTCGTGTAAACTCCATGAAGAGCGTAGGAAGCACTTTTCGGATATTGTTGCCTATACATAAACAACTTTTGTAACCCCGTGCTGCATCGTCCTTCGGGCATGGTTATGTATCAGGCAGCCAGGGATATTCGTTAGCAGCAGGAAAGAACCCGCAGTCGGCTTATCCTACTTTCATTGGTTTTTGTAACTTCAACGCTTTAGAAAAAAAGTATAACCGTGTTGTTAAATTCACATCAGCCCCTGGCAGAACGCATGCGTCCGGTAAAGTTGGATGAGCTGGTAGGACAGGAGCATCTTACTGGTCCCAATGGTGTGATCCGGAGAGCGATTCAATCCGGGAATATTCCTTCCATGATTTTGTGGGGACCTCCCGGTGTAGGGAAGACCACCATTGCCAATATTATAGCGAACGAAATAAAGAAACCTTTCTATACACTAAGTGCTGTAAGCGCAGGAGTAAAGGATGTTCGCGAAGTAATTGAGAAAGCAAAACACTCACCTCGTTCTATACTGTTTATCGATGAGATACATCGTTTCAATAAAAGTCAGCAAGACGCATTGTTAGGTGCTGTTGAGAAAGGAACGATCACACTGATCGGTGCTACAACGGAGAATCCATCGTTCGAAGTAAATTCTGCATTACTATCCCGCAGCCAGGTATATACTTTACGACCGTTGGGTGAAGACCAATTGTTGGCATTGGTAAACCAGGCATTGACACGCGATGAAGAATTAAAGAAGCGGCACGTAGAAATACGCGAACATCAGGCACTGCTGAACATTAGCGGAGGCGATGGACGCAAGCTGTTGAACCTGGTGGAGCTTATCTGTGAAAATATAGCAGGCGATGTTATCATTACCGATAAGCTTGTGATGGAAGTTGCGCAGAAGCATATAGCTATTTACGATAAGAGCGGAGAGCAGCACTACGATATTATATCGGCATTTATAAAATCCATTCGCGGCAGCGATCCGAATGCAGCGGTATATTATCTCGCGCGAATGATTGAAGGAGGCGAAGATGTAAAGTTCATTGCCCGCAGAATGGTGATACTTTCTTCCGAAGATATAGGCAACGCGAACCCTACTGCGCTGATCATGGCCACCAATACATTTCAGGCAGTAAATGTGATCGGCTATCCGGAAGCGAGAATTATATTATCGCAGTGTGCGGTATATTTGGCAAGCTCGCCCAAGAGTAATGCAAGCTATATGGCGATTGAAAGTGCTATACAGTCTGTGCATGAAACTGGCGATCTGCCTGTGCCGTTATCCATACGTAATGCGCCAACAAAATTGATGAAGAACCTCGACTATGGAAAAGGCTATCAGTACGCTCATAGCTTCGAGGGTAATTTTGCAAATATGGAATTTCTTCCCGACAAAATAAAAGGACGTAAATTCTATGAGCCCGGCAATAACGCACGCGAAGAAGAGTTAAGGAAATATCTTCGTTCACTGTGGAAGGAGAAGTATGGGTATTAGAATTGGAAGATTAGAAGATTGAAAGATTTAATAAAATTGTAAAATTGAAAGATTTAGGGAATTGTAAAATTTTGGACATGCCAGGAATGAAGATTGGTTATAGAGGAAGAATAATTTTTCAATCTTGTAATCTTCAAATCTTCCAATTTTATAATCTTCCAATCAGACCACTATGCAACAGATAATATTTGATTCTTCACCGGCTTACTTGCTGCTGTGTCTTTTGCTGGCAGTGGGTATAGCGTACTTTTTATATAGGGCGAATCATCCGTGGAGCAAAACGTGGAACAGGATATTGCTGGCGCTGCGTGCTGTATTGTTGTTTGCATTGTTCTTTCTTTTACTCGGACCGATCGTGCGACAGGTCAGTAATATTTTTGAAAAACCACTCTTTGTTGTATTGTACGATAACTCGGTGTCAGTCAAGGAGACTACCGATTCAACAACACTTCGTGCTATAGAAAACCAACTTCGCGCTACACAGCAGCAACTGGAAGAGGAAGGGTACGAAGTTGAAGTAAATGATCTGAACGGAGAGAAGATCAGTACACCATCGTATACAGCTACCACTACAGATCTGAATGGTGCGCTGCGTAAAGTGGCAAGCCGTAATGAAGGAAGAAAGATCGCAGGCGTTATACTGGCGTCTGATGGTATATATAATGCAGGCGTTACTCCGTTGTATGCATCCTATAATTTCCCGGTATATACTGTGGCTCTTGGCGATTCGCTGGAACATGCCGATATCAGTATCAAGAATATATCATACAACAAGATTGCTTACCAGGGAAATAAATTTCCGGTGCGTGTAGAAATAGCTGCGCGTAATATGCAAAATCAGACAGTGCGTGTTTCGTTGTTACAGCGAGGAAAGCTGTTAGATCAGCAGACCAAAACCATTAATGAAGGTCAGTTGATAGTGTATGATTTTCAGCCATTAGCGAATGATCAGGGTATACAGAAACTCGATGTGCAGGTAGAAATAAAACCAGGTGAATCGAATACACGAAACAATGCCGCCTCTGTTTTTGTGGAGGTGGTAGAAGGCAAGAAAAAAATATTGATAGTATCGCCAGCACCCCATCCGGATATAAAAGCATTGCGCGAAGTGATTGATAAAAATTCAAACTATGAATTTCTGCTACATATACCGCAGTTGAATGAACAGCCTGTCAGTGCATTGCAGCCAGATAAAATTGATCTGGTGATCTTTCACCAGGTGCCCGACCTGCGCGGTGCTACGCGTGCTATATTTCAGCAATTTGTAAAAAGTAAAACTTCGATATTACTGATCATCGGTCAGCAGACTGATCTGCGATTCCTCTCACAGCAAGGTATGCCTGTAAAGTTCGATGGTTTTCCGCGTGAGTTCGATGATGTTACTCCGGTGGTAAATGCAGCGTTCTCGAATTTTACTTTGTCGCCAGATGTAAATACAGTGCTCGCTGATTATCCACCTTTGTCCGTTCATTTTGGAAAGATAAATATAGCCTTGAGTGCCACACCATTATTGTTTCAGCGTGTGGGAAGTTTAGCAACTCAAAAGCCACTGCTGGCCGTAGATGTACAGGACAATCGCAAGACTGGTGTATTACTCGGAGAAGGTATATGGCGCTGGCGGTTGAATGAATTTGATCGCACCGAAAATACAGTTGCGTTCGATGAGTTGTTTGGTAAGCTTATACAATATCTTTCTACAACAGAAGACAAACGGAAATTCAGAAGTTATCCGGTACAGCAGGAATTTTCTGATACAGAACCTGTAGTGTTCGAAAGCCAGGTATATAATGATATATATGAACCGGTATTCGGCAATACTATAGAGATAGATCTTACCGATGAAAGCGGCCAGAAGAAAAGTTATCGGTACGTTACAGGTCCTGGTAATAATCGTTATCAGATCGGTGGCTTGAAAGAAGGTGTATATCGCTACCGTGCCCGCACAACCATACAACAAAAAAATGAAGAAGTTCGTGGCGAGTTCGCTGTTGTACAGAGACAAGTGGAACTGCAGAATCTTGCAGCAGATATAGACTTGCTTAAAAAACTGGCCGCGAATACAGGAGGAAAATTCTATTCAGCTTCGCAGATCGCCAGTATGCAGCAAGAGCTTAGAAAAGCAGAAGCTCGCAGTGTAATTCATACAGAAGAATCCTATAAAGCAGTGGTAAATTTGAAGTGGGTATTCTTCGCATTATTGGCGTTGATCAGTATCGAATGGTTCTCCCGCAGATTTTGGGGCAGCTATTAATCACAGTAAATCTGCAGGTGGTGTAAAAAAAATTACCGTAAAAAACTTTACTGTAGCGGTACATGAAAATTGCTTGGATGCTGTACGTCTAAGTTTTTACATTTAGTAAACTAATCGCAAACTATGAGTACTTCAAAGAAAATTGGTATAGCCGTAATAGCTATCCTGGTAATCATTCAATTTATTCGTCCTGCAAAAAATATATCCGAGCAGCTTATCACCGCCAATGATATATCGCACACCTATGCAATCAGCGAAGATGTTCACCAGATACTGATCAAGAAATGTTACGATTGCCATAGCAACAACACCGTATATCCATGGTACTATAATATTCAACCCGTGGCCTGGTGGATGGCGCATCATGTTAATGAAGGTAAAGATGAGTTGAACTTCTCCGAGTTTAAAACATATTCACAGAAACGTGCCAATCATAAAATGGAGGAACTGTCGGATGCTGTAAATGAAGGCTGGATGCCGCTCGACTCTTATCTCTGGATTCATCACGAAGCAAAAATTACGGAAACTGATCGCTCTGCTATCAATGCATGGATAAAGACTTTGCCTGTGGTGATCGAAAAACACTGATCACAAACAGTATGATCATTTCAGGTTTCATAGAAGTTTGCTAACTTCCTTGAGCAATTAAGTGTGGGTTGGTATATAAATTTATATATCTGCTGTAGATGATTTGTATCGCATTCCTTATCAACCAAAAACATAAAATACTATGCGCTGGACCGGAAGAAGACAAAGCTCAAATGTAGAAGACCGAAGAGGCCGTGGAATAGGAGGAGGTGGCATGCTGGGTAAAGGCGGGCTAGGATTGGGTGGTATTGTGATCATTGTAGTGATTAGCTTAATACTGGGAAAGAATCCACTTACGCTGCTACAGCAAACTAATGTAGCATCAGAAGATTATACGACTACCGATCAACCGGTACAATTGAGTCCGGAAGAAGAAGAGCAAAAAGAATTTGTCTCTACGGTATTGGCCGATACTGAAGATGTATGGCATAAGCTGATGCCCGATTATCGCGATCCGGTGTTAGTATTATTTACGAGTCAGGTTGAATCAGCTTGTGGTATGGCGAGTGCAGCGTCTGGTCCTTTCTATTGCTCTCCGGATGAGAAACTATATATCGATCTCAGCTTCTACGATGAATTGAAAAATCGCTTTGAAGCACCCGGTGATTTTGCTCAGGCTTATGTTATAGCACACGAAGTAGGACACCATGTGCAGCATTTACTTGGCATCACAGACAGGGTACACGCACAACGTGAACAGTTAAGTGAGGAAGAGTATAATAAGTTATCAGTAAGACTGGAATTGCAGGCCGATTTTCTGGCTGGCGTTTGGGCGCATCATGCTGATAAGCTGCAAAATATACTGGAGCCGGGCGATCTGGAAGAAGCCTTGCAGGCAGCGAGTGCTATTGGTGATGATCGCCTCCAGATGCAGGCACGCGGATATGTAGTGCCCGATTCTTTTACGCACGGAACTTCCGAGCAGCGCGTGCACTGGTTTAAAAAAGGTTTTGAAACAGGCGACATAAAACAAGGCGATACATTTAATACCACAGATTTGTGATGCAATAGTGTGTCAGATTATATATTGATCTGTAGTATCTATCTTTCAATACTCTTCTTAACGGTAATATCGATCCACACATTCCAGATAAAATGGGATGTTGTGTGAAGAAAGTCATGCTATATATTTAAAGTTGCAACGCTATTTTTAGGTATTAATACTGACGCTCAGACCTGTGTATTATCCGGACACTCGTCCGTAATCCCATTATTGATTGCTGCTGCCCCACTTCATTAGCTTTGATCTATACCGAGGGCAGTGGAGTTGATTTTCGCAGAGGGTGCTTCTCGTATACCCAGTACGTTGTAAAGCTTTTACCTAAAACTATATCCTATGCGAAAACGTCTATCCGTCATTTTGGCGATTCTGCTGTTGTGGAGTTCATCGTGCGATCATGAAACTCCTATAGTTTCTCAAGCAACCAGTCAAAGTAAAATCACACTTACAGATGTAGATCACGATCCGGTGGCTAAGGATTTACTTTCAAAAGTCCGGAGTGGATCGGCTAATGGGCGAGCAGGCAATGTTGAAATTACGGATGCCTTTTTCAAATATAGCGATCCCGATAGCGGCATACTGAATTATACCTTCCGGCTTCCGGACGATTCTCCCGATTACTTCGAAAACCTCGTTCTATCACAATATGACGATGACTTTTATGGTTTTATATACCGCTATATTCCCGAGACCGAGTATACAGGTAGTGAGCCTTTCAAAGGTATACTTCAACTATATAATCTTGATAACAAACTGATTCGGGAATTCTCAGTTCCTTATATACAGGATAGTGTATCTGCTGGTGGCAGAGTTCAATTGATGAACCAATGTATCCGCAGCATTGAACAAAGCTGCTTTACTACCTACGAAATACAAACGGTAACAGATTATCCTTGTCACTGCCAGTACGATCGGAGGGTAGAGACAGGCACAGTGTGTACCTTCACTCTTAACACCGGGTGGTGTGATGACATGATTGCTGCTCCCCCTGCAGGAGGTGGCGGTACATATATAGGCCCGAGTGATGCAGCTCCACGCAGCGGTGGCCCTGGAGGAGCGACAAAGTTGCCAGTAAAGAACCCAGTGGTGGTAGTGCCCGATAACGATGATATAATTTACGATAAAGTTAAATCGCCTTGCCTGCGAATGGCTATAAAGAATCTGGTAAGTAAAGATTTAACGAATGATATCAATAAGGCTATACTCGATATTTTTGAGACTAAACCGAATATAAATTTAATTTTTGAGGAAGAAGCTGCTTTAGGTGATAGGCCAGGTAGAACTATATCAGATAGCCGTAATGGTTCATTTAATGTAACAATTTTGCTTAATCCTACTTTAGAAAATTCATCCAGTGAATATATAGCATCAGTTGTTTATCATGAAGCAATGCACGCTTTTTTAAATGCAAATGGTTTTGGGTATGAATTTGAACAACACATAGAAATGGCTGAGAATTATATTGACTGGATGGTCGATGCTTTAAAAGAAATATCTCCCAGTTTGTCAGATAAGGATGCAATTTGCTTGTCTTTAAGAGGATTCGGAACTATTCTGGAACGTGACCCGCCATACTTTAACAAGTTAATATCGAGGTATGGTCTCGATCTGGAGATGCTGATATCCATAACTGACAAATACAGAGATAACTTAATAGGAACAAAATGTTTATTATGAGAAAATTATTTTTGATAGCGCTGCTTTTCTGTCCAATGTTTCAGGGAATGGCTCAGGTAATTTCGAGGCCTCAGTTTAAGGACAAAGAGAATTTATTTTTTCGAGACTATATCTATACTGAATTAGTTAAGCGTAAAGCTTTGCTGTCAACTTTGTGTGAAAGAGTGACAGGCTCAATTCAAGTTATTGTAGCCAAAAATGGAGATGTGAAGTCTATATCCGTTACAGGAGAAATGTCGGATACACTTCGCCAAACTCTAAAAGAAATCGCATTCTCTTCCAAAAAAATGTGGACGCCAATGGAGATAAATCATAAGAAGGCAGATAGCTATCCTCTTGTTTTGTTGATGTCATTACATTTAGGAGAAGGCTGCAATAATAGTCGTGAAATAATGCTAAAAGTTGTTAGAAGTGATTTTAGTAAAATCTTCCTGGGCGAAAACTCGAATGATGATGTTGTGCCTTGCTTTATTTTACCACCCATTAATTTTATCTGGGATTATGTTCCTGTCGATATAGGCTTTGAAAAGAAGTAATAAAAGAAGCCAGTGAGAGTTTCACTGGCTTCTTGTTTTCGGATAGGTATATATTTACTTCTCCGGGTTCAATACTACCTGCACATAGTTCTTCATGTCCAGATATTTGTTAGCGGTATCTTTGATGTCTTTTGCAGTAAGTGCTGCAATACGTTTTTCATAGCTCAATACACTGGCAGGATCGCCACCGTATTCTACGCTTTGTAAAATCTGGCGTGCCCAGAAGTTGTTGTCTTTGATATTTACTTCATACTGTTGCTTCCAGGTTTCTTTTACTTTGTTGAGGTCAGCGTCTGTAGGGCCGTTGGTTTTTATTTTATCGATCTCAGCCAACGCAGCCGCTATCAGTTTATCTACATTCTCGGGGCCGCATGGGAAGCTTGCGCCTAAGTTGTAATTGTTATAAGGAAATTTATTCAGGCTGCCGAACATACCACCACCATACACACCACTCATCTCTTCGCGCAATGATTCTATCAGTTTGATGTTCAATACTTCGATCAATGCCTGCAGTTTGAGTTGCTCGCTATCCGAGTATGGGGCTTCGCCATTCCAGAATAAACGGATGAGACTCTTTTGCTCGGTTCCTTTCTTTACTTCTTTCTTCAGCGGTCCTTTAGCAGGGCGTAAGCCTATATCTTTAAAGGTTGATGCTTTACCAGTGGCAGGTAAACTTCCCAGGTAAGTAGCGATCAGTGGTTTAATTTTCGCTATATCAAAGGCGCCTACCAATACAAACGTAAATCCGGTTGCATCACCAAAGCGTTCCTTATAGATTTCCAGTGCACGCTGTTCATTGATATAGCCAAAGGTTTCCGGTTTAGGAACGCGAGGCGACCATGCATGATTTTTATAGAGTATACGGAATACAGAATCCTGGAACGTAAACTGCGGATCGGCCGCCATGTTTTGATACATCGCTTGTTGTTTGGCAATAAACGACTGGAACAACTCATCGTCTTTACGTGGTTTGGTAAAGTATAGATGTGTGAGTTGCAAAAGTGTCTCTATATCTGTTGCGCTTGATTGACCGCTTATACTTTCTGATATAGTACCGATGCGTGGTGCTACGCCTGCATTTTTTCCGGCTAGTACTTTACGAAGATCAACCGGTGAAAATTGATCTATACCCATCTGCGTAACTACGGTTGAAGCAAACTCAGCATTGTTACGATCTTCTGCCGGATAGAGATATTGTCCTCCGAAACGTGAACCGGTAAATATTACCTGGTCGTTCTTAAAGTCAGTAGGCTTCAGAATTACTTTCACATGGTTGCTGAGAGTAAGTTCTGTTAACCCAAGCTCTTTGTTTTCTTTTTCTCCGATAATTGTTCCGGGTGCTGGAGTCTTCTCCATCAACGAAGAGGCTATTGCTTTTTCTTCGTATGGTTTTACTTCAACTTTCGATGCATTCTCGGTAAGCGTTAGCAACTCATCGCTTGTCGGAATTTTAAAGTCTGCTTTTTCAGGACCTGTTAATACAATGAGTTTACTTGCCCC
>NZ_DATCSD010000037.1:0-3474 GCF_036568665.1 Ohtaekwangia sp.
CTATATCCGGATATATATTTTTCGTTTGTCGAGCCACCAGCCCGCGAGCCAGCACATAAGCATAAACCAGATACCAGTAAGCAATGATCCGAACGGCCCAGGTGTAATTTGCTGGAAGATGGCTTTGCTGATCCACTCAAATACGGATTGACCTGATGGAAGTTTGATGAGCACCAGCAGTATATAGGCCAGTTCTGACAACAAGTAAATGAATAACGGATTCTTGCCGAACACGGTAAAGAAATATACTCCCCGCGATACATTTCTGATCTCGATAAAGTATATCAGCACCGCCAGCAATAACAAGTCGATACCAACAGTATATAATACAAACGGACTCGTCCAGAGTTTTTTGGAGATGGGAAAGACGAGGTTCCACCACAACGCCACCGTAACCAGGATGGTGCCAGCGATCATCAATCGCGTAAGGCATTCAAATGTCTTTCCTTTTTGCTGGATAAATATACCGGCTATATATCCCAGCAATACATTTACAATAGCGGGAAGTGTGCTGAGTATTCCTTCGGGATCGAAGGGTATAGCATCTTTCTTGTATAAATGACTTTCGCCTAACAGAAACAGATCCATTCGCTTGATGGCATTGCCGCTCATGGTAAGTTCTTCTCCCGGAGTGCCGAACCAGTATAGCAGTGCCCAATATAGCAGCAGTATACCTGCAGAGATCCAAAGCACGGCATTGCGTGAGAGATAATATACCAGCAAAGCGGCACAACCATACGCCAGGGCTATGCGCTGCAACACGCCCATAACACGAGTATCACTAAAGGGCTTGAATACCCACGCACCATCGGCTTGCTGATAGAAGAAGGGAAACCAGTACATCAGGTAGCCTATCAAAAATACCAGCAGTGTACGCTTGAGCACTTTCGTGAGAAATGCATTGGACGATTGAAGTTCATTTTTGCGAATAGAAAAGCTCATGGCGTTTCCCACAGCAAACAGAAAAGAAGGGAAGACCAGATCGGCCAACGTAAAGCCAAACCATTTGGCGTGCACGAGGTATGGATATAGCGCAGCACCTTTGCCCGGTGAATTGACAATGATCATCAGGCATACGGTGAGCCCGCGAAAAATATCCAGTGAAAGAAATCTTTCTTTACCCAGCGTAACAGCAGGTGATTGTATCGGTTGAATTTGTTTTTCCATGGTTGTAGTTTCATCGCTTGCTATAGGATGTTTCTATCACAGCGCGATAACGTTTATAGAGTTGCTGTACAACGTCCAGGGAATTTCCCCGTGTAGTTTCCGGAAAACGATTATGAGCATTTACCCATTGCCATTCCCACGAGCGGATGCTGGTATCAAACGTTGATTGATCGAAGGGCTCGTTGTGCTCCAGCGCTACCGTTGCATCATGAAAAAATTGCTCCCAGCGCGGCTTGTAAAAATCGGAGAGCAACCCGCTCCATTGGCGGCACGAGTATTCAAACAGCCGGTTGTTCTCGGCACCCCAGAGTGTGATCAGGTTGCGGGCATTGCGTTCGTACAGGTCCTTCTCTTCTGCAGTAATGCCACAGCGTCTGGCATCTTCTATCCATTTTCCCAATAGAAAATCGGTGCGGGTAGCCAGCAGCGCATCGAGGTCATCAATCAACTGAATGAACTTCGCAGCTTCGCGTTTAAATGCAACCGTATCTTTCGCTATATATAGTTTAGCGATCGACTGCTGCAGGGGTAATGCATAATTGGCAAGCACCTGTCGTGTAACATCAACAAGATCATACTGAAAGCCATCGTAATTTTTACAGGCTGGTATAGCTTGTATCAATGCGTCCCACGCGGGGAGCAGTGCATCTGCCGGATAGTTCAAGGTTGTTTTGGCCCAGCGTCTTCCGGTTTCAAAAGTAGGGCGTGCAGCGATAATAGACTCCGCGCCATCGCGTATATCCTTACCGTTGTATACGGTTGTGCGCAGTGTCTGCCATGCGTTGAGGGCATGTATATCTTTACTGCCATAGCGATTCAATATATATTCCGGTAGCCAGTCGTCCAATACTATATCCTGGTCGCGCCACGTGTGGTCAGTCATCAATTCATAGAGTACAGGATTTTGTTCGATGCCTTCCATCGTCAGTCCTATACCTTTCATGGTGCCGGATGCGGCATCGTGCAACGCCTGCGATGGACCTGTAGCAACGCCTTCTATGCGACCAAACAAACTGATGTTGCCACCAAAGTTATGCAGCATATTCCATATCCACGGTTTGCCATAAAAGGCTTCGGTTCGCTTCCATACCGGCTCTATCTCTGTAGCAAGATCAAGCAACAGCATGTGATCGTTCGGTACAGCATCCAGCAACGCTTTTATCTGCGGGCCTTTCCAGAATTTCCGGTCGCTGTAGAACAGCCAGCCCTGCATGACCCACGTGGCATCCGGGTCTGCACTGCGCATGCCTTCATATACTTTTTTGCTGAGTGATGCTAAATATACCGGCTCGTCCGAAGGCGGTTCATTCTCGTTGAAGGTATCGGCTGAGTATAAATGACTGGTGCCATAATATTTCGTTTGCACTTCCAGAAATTTTTTACCGAGCGTTGCAAACATCGGGTCTTCGGCATCCAATATATAGGTGTCGTCAAAATCATTTCCCCAATTGGTTTTCTTCAGTTTGGCATTGGGATACAGGCGTGTAAAAGCAGCGGGTACGTGGCCGGTAAATGCAGGCAATACAGGTTTCATTCCGAGGGCACGTTCGCGTGTTACAATTTGTTGTTGCAGATCGCGATGGCTTTCCATCCAGTGTTTCGGCAGAGGTCCGCCCCATGCATCGAGGTTGCCCATCCAGAACCATCCAAAGTATGCAGGGCCGGAAAAGAATTTACTCAGGTCATCGTCTGTAAAACCCAGCGAGTGATATACTTCCTGCCATATATACTCTTGCCCGGTTATAGCGAGTGGCATGTTGATACCGTGCAGCGCCATCCAGTCGATCTCCTTTTCCCAGCGTGGCCAGTCCCACCAGCTCATACTATAATTGAAGGTGCAATAGTTGAGATAGTAGCGATAGGTATAGGGCGATGTTTTCCGGATCTTCGCTGGTACGGCTGGTAATTTTTCTCCGAGCTTCAGGTTAGTACCATTCCAAGTGATCTGGCAATGGGTATACTCTCGCAGATAATAGTATAGCGCAGAAGCTACTGCCACTCCGTTGTTCCCGCGGAGAACGATCTTTTTATTTTTACTTTCAATTTCAAAAACATCTGTGGGTGCAGATTCGCTTAGCGATTCTACACGGAAATTGGTTGCGTGTTGTGGTATAACGCGCTTGATCAATGCCTCGGCCGACTTCACATCCAGTTGAGCAAAACTCTTCAGACACGAAAGCATAAGCAGGCCATATATAGGCCACTGTTTATTTTTCATCGCGATCAATAGATTCTTTATAGAGTATTTTTCCGGTAGCGTCAATGAAGGTGATCAGCATGGTTTTTCCCTTTACCGATACCATCATA
>NZ_DATCSD010000038.1:0-10624 GCF_036568665.1 Ohtaekwangia sp.
CTGGAGCTGGCACGAAAAATACTTCGACACACAGCCAACGAGGTATATATCTATAACCGGGCTTTCTATCGGCCGGCTTCGGTATATATACCCGTGGAAATATTATCGATGCTGGAATCTTTTAATCCCGCAGACGAACAGAAAAAAGTATACTGGAACAACCAGTCCGCAGAGCTGGCCAGACTACTTACTATAAAACAACAAACCTTGCAATCCTTTACCGCATGAGCACCTTACTACGACAACACGCAGAGCAATTGTATGCCACCGAACTGGAAGAGCTGAAAAAAGCTGACACCGGCAAACAACCCCCAAACTGGAAACTATCGCCACAGGCGGTAGTGACCTATATATTGGGAGGTAAATTAAAGAATGGATTTGAAGTGTCGCCTAAATATATAGGGAACAGACGACTGATCGAGATTGCTGTAGCGACACTCACTACAGATCGCGGACTTTTACTCTATGGATTGCCGGGCACTGCAAAGTCGTGGGTGTCAGAACATCTTGCGGCCGCTATATCTGGCGACTCAACCATGATCGTGCAAGGTACAGCCGGAACAAGTGAAGAAGCTATTCGCTATGGATGGAACTACGCGCGGTTGCTGGCAGAAGGTCCTTCTGAAAAAGCGCTGGTGGAAACACCGGTGATGAAGGCCATGAAAGATGGCAAGATCGCACGCATCGAAGAGTTAACGCGTATAGGTTCTGATGTACAGGATACACTCATTACTATATTATCAGAAAAAACATTGCCTGTGCCAGAGTTGAGTATAGAAGTGCAGGCTGTAAAAGGTTTCAATGTTATCGCTACAGCGAACAACCGCGATAAAGGAGTAAATGAATTATCGGGCGCGTTGAAGCGCAGGTTCAATACCGTTATACTTCCGTTGCCGGATAATATTGACGAAGAGATCGATATAGTAAGAAGAAGAGTGCAGAGCTTTGAAAAAGTAATGGAGTTGCCGGCAGAGCCACCCGCTGTTGCTGAGATCAAACGTATTGTAACTATATTCCGCGAGCTGCGTGCGGGTGTAACGCTGGATGGAAAAACGAAGATCAAAGTTCCTACCGGTACACTTAGTACGGCTGAAGCTATATCTGTAGTAAACAGTGGTATGGCTATAGCTGCATACTTTGGCGATGGTTCACTGAAAGCGGCCGACCTTGCCGCGGGTATCATTGGTGCTGTGGTAAAAGACCCGGTGCAAGACAAGATTGTGTGGCAGGAGTATCTCGAAACCGTAGTAAAGCCGCGCGATGAATGGAAAGATATTTATAGGGCTTGCCGCGACCTGGGTATATGAGTATACATGTTCTGGGTATACGGCATCATGGTCCGGGTTCTGCCAGAAATGTTAACGCATTCCTGGAGCAACATCATCCGGATATTATACTGGTGGAAGGGCCACCGGAAGGTGATGAGCTATTACGCTGGTCTGCACACAGTCAGTTAAAACCTCCTATAGCGATATTGGCGTATCGCCCCGATGAGCCGCAGCAGGCAGTGTTCTATCCGTTCGCTGAATTTTCTCCGGAGTGGCAGGCGATAAAATTTGGTGCAAGCCGAAATATACCTGTGCGCTTTATGGATCTTCCATTGGTACACAAGTTTGCGCTCGAACGAAAAGAAGAGAAGCAAGAACCAGGCGAAAGCCAGCTGTCGAGCAATGCCGTGCATACAGCAGAGGCCAAAGCGGATATATACCATGACCCGCTGCTATACCTGGCAGAAGCCGCAGGCTTTGATGATGGCGAACGCTGGTGGGAGTATATGGTGGAGCATCGGCTGGATAGCACCGGTATAGCAGAAGCTGTGCATGAAGCCATGCAGGCATTGCGCGAGGAACTTCCGGAACGGGAAGACCGCCCGGATAAATATAGGGAAGCCTATATGCGGAAGATGATCCGCCAGGCAGAGAAAGATGGCTATACCAGTATAGCAGTGATCTGTGGAGCGTGGCATGCACCGGTGCTGGTAAATATGCCGAAGCAAAAAGATGATAACGATCTGCTGAAAGGACTTGCCAAAGTAAAAGTAGAAACCACCTGGATACCGTGGACCTATAATCGCTTGACGTTTGCCAGCGGCTATGGTGCCGGTATACAATCGCCAGGCTGGTATGATCATGTGTGGCATTATCCGCACGATGATGGAACTATGTGGATGGCAAAAGTAGCCAGGCTGTTTCGGGAGAAGCAGATGGATACCTCTACTGCGCATATTATAGAAGCCGTGCGCCTGGCCGGTGCGTTGGCGGCATTGCGCGGCCTTAGTAAAGCCGGTCTCGAAGAATTGAACGAAGCAACGCTTGCAGTACTTTGCAATGGCGATAGTATACTTCTGCAGCTTTTGCGTGAGCAACTGATTGTGAGTGATACGATCGGGCAGGTGCCACACGAAGTGCCCAAGCCACCACTGCTGCAGGATGTAGAGCGTTTACAGAAGCGGCTGCGTCTTCCGGCAGAAGCGGGTATAAAAGAACTCACACTCGACCTTCGCGAAGCTACCGCTTTGGAGCGAAGTATATTTCTGCATCGGCTGCTGCTCATTGATATAGCCTGGGCGCATAAAACGCAGGTTCGCAGTAAAGGAACTTTCAAAGAACAATGGCAGCTCAAGTGGGAGCCGGAGTTTTCTATTCGCATTATTGAAAAAGGCAATTGGGGAAACACGCTGGAGGAAGCTGCTGCCAGCTATATAGCGCATCAAACAAAAGAGGCGTCCAGCCTGCGCGTTGTATGCGATCTGCTGGAGAAAGTTATACCGGCGGATTTACCACAAGCGGTTGAAGTGCTCATCGCCCAGATCAATAACCTGGCAGCTGCCACCAACGATGTGGTGCAATTACTGGAAGCATTGCCGGCACTGGTATCGGTATCGCGTTACGGAAATGTGCGCCAAACCGATGAGGCACTTGTGCTGGGTATTGTTAACTCGATGATCGCGCGGGTTTGTGTAAGTCTGCCTGCTGCTTGCGTTGGTATAGATGACGATTCGGCCGCAACCATGACCGAGCATATCTATAAATTACATGAATCTATTACACTGCTAAACCAGGAAACGCAACGGGCCGAATGGTATACTACACTCGGTATAATTTGCGATCATCAGCATACATCGCCTGTTGTAGGCGGCTATAGCACCCGGGTGCTGGCCGATGCTAAAGTGCTGGAAGGAGATATACTCATCAACAGATTTCATGCAGCGTTGTCGCGCTCCGGAAATATAGCGGAAGCGGCTTCGTGGCTGGAAGGTTTTCTGAAAGGCAGCGGCACGATCCTGATCATTGATGAGCGGTTGTGGAGCCTGGTGGATCAATGGGTATATCAATTGAATGAAGCAGACTTTATCGCCATGCTTCCCATCCTGCGCAGAACATTCTCGCAGTTTACGCATGCTGAACGAAGAAAGATAGGTGAGAAAGCGAAGAAGGGTGATGGCAGCATAGCCCTGCCGTTGCAGGATGCAACTACGGAAACGATCGATCACGAACGCGGAAGAAAGGCATTGTCTGTAGTAGCACAATTACTGGGTATAGAAAGAAGATAACGAACTAAAGTATGGATCAACATCTGCGTAAATGGCGAATGATATTGGGAGGCGATCAGAACGATGGCACCGGATATACTTTGCAGGAGACAGATCAGCAAATAGACAAAACGTTGGAAGCACTCTATGATTCCGAGCGCAAGGGCGGTCTTGGTCCTTCATCTCCCAATGTAAGTCGCTGGCTGGGCGATATTCGAACTTACTTTCCCAACACCGTGGTGAAGGTAATGCAGCAGGATGCATTGAAGCGACTCAACCTCACCTCTATGCTGTTGGAAAAAGAAATGCTGGAGAATGTAGAGCCTGATGTACATCTTGTAGCCACACTGATGTCACTGAGTCGTGTTATACCTTCCAAGACAAAAGATACTGCACGGCAAGTGGTGCGGAGAGTAGTGGAAGACCTCATGCGAAAATTGTCGCAGCCAACACAACAGGCTATTATGGGAAGTCTGAATCGCTCAACACGCAACAGGCGCCCGCGACACAACGAGATCAACTGGCACGTTACGATCCAGAAGAACCTGAAACACTATCAGCCCGAGTATAAAACCATTATACCCGAAGTACGCATCGGTTATGGCAAGCGAAGAAGATCGTTGAAAGATGTAGTGCTGTGTATAGATCAGAGTGGTTCGATGGGAACATCCGTAATATACTCTGGTATATTTGGTGCAGTGATGGCATCGCTCCCCGCTATACAAACCAAAATGGTCGTGTTCGATACGAATGTAGTGGATCTTACAGAAGAGTTGGCAGACCCGGTAGAATTACTTTTTGGTGTACAGTTAGGCGGAGGCACCGATATTAATCTGGCGCTCACCTATTGTCAGCAAATTGTTCAGCGTCCGTCAGATACCGTATTAGTGTTGATCACCGATCTGTATGAAGGTGGTAGCAACGCGGGCATGCGCAAGCGCGCGCAGCAACTGACAGAAGCAGGTGTACAAATAATTGTACTGTTGGCGCTCAATGATGATGGCGCTCCCGGTTACGATCACGACAATGCAGCCTATATGGCTTCGCTTGGTATACCTGTATTTGCCTGCACGCCCGATAAATTTCCGGACCTGATGGCAGCTGCCCTGAGTAAACAGGATATAGCTCTATGGGCTGCGAAAGAAGATCTCGTAACGAAGAAATAACTATATACCGAGAACTCTGTGCACGCTTAAACTGTTACTCACATTGGATTCAGGCGGAAAGCATAAAGTGAAAAGCGAAAAGTAAGCTCTGAACTTTAAACATTGAACCTGAAACATTGAACATCAACGAACCTTAAACATTCTCATCATGCCAACTTCCAACTTTGCAGAATTGATAAACAGCGATCGCCCTACTTTTGTAGATTTCTCTGCCGAGTGGTGTGGACCGTGTAAAATGATGGCACCTATATTAGACGAACTCAAATCGAAAGTGGGCGATAAAGCCAGGATCATCAAGATCGATGTAGATCGTAATCCACAAGCTGCTTCGGCCTACCAGGTGCAGAGTGTACCAACGCTGATACTTTTTAAGAAAGGAAATATAGTATGGCGTCAGTCCGGTGTAGTACCAACCGAATACCTGAAGCAGGTGATTGAGCAGCATGCGTAGTTAATGAAGCAGAAAGTGTAAAGTTGAAAGAAGAGACCGGAAGTCTGAAAGACGGAAAGTTGTTGCCTCTGTTATCTGTTAATGGTTAAGTGTTATTCGTAACCGAGTCTTCATTTCTACATTCAGTGTTCATGATTCGATATTCAGTTTTCCGTTACTCGTGAGTAAAAATCCTATTACTCTACGGTTTCACTATAGTGGGCTCCTGGTAAAGTCCGAGTATATTTCCGGCCGGGTCGCTGAAGCGTGCTGTTATCTCCGGGGCATCGCCCCCAATCGGCTGTACTATTTTTCCTCCGTGCTTCTCAATGGTCTTGATTGTTTCGGCTGCGTTGTCTACCATAATATAGATCAATAGTCCTACTTCCTGCATCGGCTTTCGTCCGGGTATAAATGCACCACTTACTTCTTTGATGGCATCGTCAAATGCAAGGCGACCATCTCCGCGTTTACGAACATTCCAGCCAAATACCTGGTGATAGAATCGTGCCGATACTTCGACATCAACAGCCGGTACCTCTATATAACATATTTTGCCATTGGCATACGTAGGGCGCTCTGTACTCATAATATATTGATCAGTTAAACGGAACGAAGTAACATGTTGTGTATATCGTGTGTTGGTAATTTACAATATTCCTCTGATTTTCTCTAGGATGAATCGGTAGGGAGAGACCAGAAGTCGGGAAGTGTTTATTGAACTGAATTTGTACTCACGATTAACGATTAACGGAATCCGAATATGAACAAGGAACACCGATCAACGAATGTTGAAGTATAGAGGCGCACTACTAATCCCGTACTCACACCTAGTAGCCAGCAGCTCGAAGCCAGCGGCTATAAAGGCGCACTCTCTCCACCATAGGCTCGCAGCTTATCAAAAAAGGAAGTATATTGAAAGCCTGAATATATACCCCAAACCTTCCCCAACAAACACGTGATGCGATCACTGTTGAAATACCCGCTTCGAAAAACATGGGCTGCTCTGTGTTTATCGTATATACCTTCACTTCTTTTTGCTGCCGAGATCAAAGTAATTCTTACCGCCAACAGTGCCGATCTTGCTGATAAAACAGAACTCTTTACAGTAATAGATCAATACTGCTCAACCACTACTGTTCCTGTAATATGGGTGTTGAATGGAGATGTTTTTCCTGAAATCACTACACAAGCAGAAGTAGAAGCATGGGGGCGTGCAGCCAGTCAGTTATTGGATAAATATACTCAGCTTACCATATTGATCAACCAGGGCGAGCGCGAGTGGAAAGATTCGGGTAAAGATGGATGGCAGGCAGTGCAGCAACTGGAGAAGTATATAAAAAAGATCAGACATCCGCGACTGGTATATTTCCTGGACAACGGTTGTCCGGGGCCGTGGCTATATTCGGTGCCACAGTATCTTGATGTCATTGTGTTCAACTCGCAATGGTGGAATCATCCGTATGATAAGCCCATCTCCTATATGAATGCCTGCGGCATTGCCGATGAAGGCGTGTTCCTGGAGAAGATAAACGATATGCTCGATGAAAGTAAAAACAGGAACGTGCTTTTGCTTTCGCATTACCCGTTGATGTCGCTCGGTAAATATGGCGGACGTTTTCCTGCTTCATCGTACCTGTGGCCGCCCGTGGCAGGAAGTGCACGTGTGTCGTTCCGGCAAAATATAGGAACAAGTAAAGATATAGTAAATGAGCATTTCGATGGCTTTCGCAGAAAGCTCAACGATATGATCGGAGATTACTCGTCTTTGATCATGGCTTCGGGACACGAGAAAAATCATTCTGTTCTGAAGGAGGGTAATAATTTTTATATCAACAGCGGATCGCTGCACGAAGGCGACTTTATCGCCAACAGCAACCAGGCTTTACTTGCGTTTGATCATGGCGGCTTTGTTGAGCTTACGTACGATACACTGGGGCAGGTAGCGTATCGGTATATGCAATGGAACAAGCAGCAACTTTCACTGGTAAAAGGAGATGTGCTGATAAATCCATCGCGCACAGAGGCTACAACATCTTCTGCGAATAGTATAGCAAATGATTCGCGTGAGCAGGTAATTATAGCCGGCCCTGAATACGACATCAGTGCCTGGGGGCGTTTGTGGTTGGGAACGCACTATCGTCATTCATGGATTGCACCGGTGCACGTTACGCAACTGGATATGGATACCACATTTCAGGGGCTCACGGTAACGAAGAAAGGTGGTGGTCGCCAGACAACTTCATTGAAGATGACGGGTGGTAACGGGAAAGAGTATGTTTTCAGATCGGTAAATAAAGATCCTTCGAAGGCGCTCGCGCATGCTGTTCGCGGCACGTTAGTATCGCAGCTTATAAAAGATCAGACCACCACACAAGAACCATACGGGGCATTGGCAGCCTCCTATATGCTGGATAAGATCGGTATACTTCATGCACGCCCTGTATTATATAGTTTACCTAAAGGAGGAAGGTTGGGCGAGTATAGCGCGATGTATGGAAACCTGTTCGGTATGCTGGAGGATTCTCCCACCGATAAAATTCAAAAGGATAAAATTTTTGGTGGTGCCGATCATATTGAGCGAAGCTATAAATTGTTCCAGAAGCTATATGAGGATCACGACAACCATGTAGATCGCTTGGAGTTTTGTCGCGCACGGGTGTTTGATATACTCGTAGGCGATTGGGGTAAACATGAAGACAACTGGAAGTGGGCGGGTTATAAAAATAATGGAGGTATAGTATATCGACCTATTCCCCGCGATCGCGATCATGTGTTTTCCCGTTGGGATGGTATACTTCCGTTTCTGGCTGATCGTGAATGGGCCAAGGAGAGTGGTGAGAATTTTGATTACAAGATCAAAGGCCTGCGAAGTCTGATGCACCAGGCGCGGCACATGGACCGTCTGTTGGGAAATCAGCTTACACGAAACGACTGGATAGAGGCAGCAAAGGAAATACAGAATAGTATATCTAATGAAGATATAGAGCAGGCTGTCCGTAAAATGCCGGCAGAGGTATATATACCCGATGGTAAAGAGATCACGGCCAAACTCCAGGCGCGTATTCGTGAACTTCCGCGCTATGCCGAACGATATTATGAGATGCTGGCGAAAGAAGTAGATATAGTCGGCTCTAATAAAGCAGAGTATTTTCAGGTAACGCGAAATGCCGATGGAACGGTTGATGTGGTAATGTGTGATCTTGATCATGGTAAACCGGATTTTGAGAAAGTATATTTCCGCAGAAAATTTATTCCTGCTGAAACAAAAGAGATCAGGCTCTACGGACTTACCAACGATGATGTATTTGTCGTAACTGGTAAGGCAGACGAATCAATCCTGCTGCGAATTATCAATGGCGATGCCGGTGATCGTATAACAGACGACTCCTTTGTAAAAGGATCATCGCACAAAACACTGTTATACCAGCAGGGAGAAAATACTGTGCAGGCAGGTGGTGAAGTTAATCGCGTTATACCCAAGGACAAAAATTTGTACCACTATCAACGAACAGCGTTTGCCTATAATACATACTTTCCGTTTATACTGCTTAGCTATAATCCGTTTACAGGTCTTGCACTAAACACACGGGTAACTTTTACCAATCACAATTTTTCAAAACCGGCCTTTAGTGTAAAACACAGTATTGCTGCATCGGTGAGTACGCGCGGAAATTATGAGATCGGATATCGGAATCAGCTGCGTTACCTCGTTGGTAAATGGGACGGTATTTCAGAAATAAACCTGTCGCGTCCGTTAAACTATAATTACTTCTTTGGTATAGGGAACAATACGTCCAGGAATAGCACAGAAAGCAAAGCATTTTATCGTGCTATGTATAATTCTTTTTTAGTGCGGGCTGGTCTTACACGCACATTCTGGAAGCAAAGTAACATTACTATACTCGCAGCTTTTGAGTCGGATGAAGGTATAGCGCGCGAAAATACTTTTCTCTCCGAGAATCCGAATGTGTTCGGTATGCAAAAGCTCAACATGACTTCACTCAAGGCTATGCTCAATCTTGATTTCAGAGATGATCGATTTTTACCACAGCGTGGTTTCCGCTTTGCCTGGAACGAAGAAGTAATTCACCTGCACGAATCATCGGATAATATATCATCGATCTCGTTTGCCGAAGTAGAGCATTACCTGTCTACCTATAATCGTAACCCGGTAACGCTGGGTATACGTGCCGGTGGTGGTATAACTACCGGTGATCTTCCCTTCTATAAATTGTTTTCATTGGGGCAGCTTGATGATCTGCATGGTTTCAGACGCAACCGATTTACAGGGCAATCAAAAGCGTATCTGAACACCGAGCTTCGCTGGCAGATTGTAGAGACGCACAATAATTTTATACCGGTAAAGATTGGTATACGCACGTTTTATGATGTAGGCCGTGTGTGGGCGGATGGTGACGCGAAGAGTGCTGATTACTGGCATGAAGGATACGGTGCCGGATTTTACGTGACGCCTTTTACCAACCAGTTTTCGTTCAATGTAAATGTGGGCACCTCTAAAGAAGAATCGCTTTTACTGATGTTTGGTATAGGGGGATCTTTCTAGTGTAGGCTATATATAGGTGTAGAATATTATTTGATCTTCTTTCCGCGAATGCGACTCAATGTTTCCGGTGTCATACCCAGCATCGATGCCAGGTATTGCAGCGGCACTTGGTTGAAGAGCTCCGGTTGCTGATCGAACAACCAGCGATAACGTGCTTCGGTACTCATCGATAGAAGTGTATATATCCGCTCTTCCATAAATACAAAGCATCGTGCTATAAATAGCTTTTCCAATTCGTGCCAGCTCGGAATGCGTTTGCCTATACCAGCATAGTCCTGACTGCTGATGGTATATAATTCGCAATCGGTAAGTGCCTGAATAGATGCCCGTGCAGGTCGATTAAAGATGATGCCCGACAGATCGGAAATAAATTGTCCTTTGGTAGAAATCCATTGTGTCGTTTCCCGGTCCTCGTCTTGTATATAAACCCGTATGATGCCCGAGCGTTGAAAGCTCAGTGTGCCGCATACTTCGCCAGGCTTCAGATAGTAATCGCCCTTTTGTAAAGCAGTTAGCTTAAAGAGCGAAGATATAGCTTCGAGGTCGTGTCGGGCTATTCCGAAATATGAGGTAATGTAGTGTTCCAGTTCGTTCATACGCAATCCTTACAAAGATTGGTATATTTTGCCGGATGGTTTATATGGAGAGGTTATTTTTATAAATAGCCAGAATCATTCTGTAGCCGAGAGGATCTGCTCTTCGAATTTCTCGTTGTTAAACCACGATTGCTTATAGTATACCGTGCAATCAGGCTCAATGATATAGGCCATGTTGGGAGCCTGTCCGAAATTTGACCAGAAGAAATTTTCAGGATCATCCACCAGAACGGTTGAAGCTATGTCATAGCGTTTCTTCCACTGCTGCGATAGCGCAACGCGCTCGGCATACGTGCGGGGCTGTCGTGCTTCAACACTGTCGCGAATGTTATC
>NZ_DATCSD010000039.1:0-2449 GCF_036568665.1 Ohtaekwangia sp.
ATCGCAGCAGTAAGAGTAGTCTTACCGTGGTCAACGTGACCGATAGTACCCACGTTAACGTGTGGTTTCGAACGATCAAAATTTTCTTTAGCCATATTTGAAAATCCCAGTTAAAAGTTTAAAATTATTAGTGTTATGAAATTTGTTTCGCTTATTCATGAAGCCTGGCCTTCTGCCAAACTAACACCCTGAACATTTTAAGCCTTTCGAAAAGGGTTATCCAATATGTCTATGAATGCTGACAGCCGAGATTCGCTACATCTTGGCGCTTATTGTCGAACATTTCATTCTTTTTCAGAGAGCTGTTGATGAGGATTGAACTCACGACCTCTTCCTTACCAAGGAAGTGCTCTACCACTGAGCTACAACAGCCTGATAGCCGTTATACATTTACCCGTTACTTCGTTAACCGTATTTGTTACGACCAACGGATAACGATTAACAGATAACGACTCAAAGTGAGAGCGGGAGACGAGGCTCGAACCCGCGACCTATAGCTTGGAAGGCTATCGCTCTACCAACTGAGCTACTCCCGCGTATTGATTCAAGGTTTATAGTTATTAAATTCAAAGCACTGTAAACTTTAGAACATCGACTATAACATTGAACATTTGTGGGGGAAATAGGATTCGAACCTATGAAGTCATAAGACAACAGATTTACAGTCTGTCCCAGTTGGCCGCTTTGGTATTCCCCCTTTTGTTATTATCCATCTTCACTAAACCATTTACAGGTTATGTGAATGATACTCCAGTATTTCTTAGAACTAACCTGTTTGCCGTGCTGTCTTGTCAGCCCTTTTAAAAACAGGAGTGCAAAATTATACGCTTTTCCACTTTTTCAAAACTTATGAAGAGATTTTCGAAAATTCTTTCACGAGAAAAGTTCAATCATAGCGGAATTATCTCTGTAATAACTCCTTCTCCGAATTCTTTCCGGAACATTTCAAGGATTTGCGCCTTATACAGAGAAAAGTCTTTGCGCATGGTTGGAGAGTCGAATTCAACAAAAAGTACTTTATTTTTTATAAAGAGTTTCTTGGTTCGTTTGGAAACAGGCTTTCCTACAATTCTCTCCCACGATTCTATCAGGTTGGCCTCATCAAATCTAGTAGAGAGACGATATGAGTTTAGCAGTTCGCGGATCGCATCTCCTACTGACTGAGCATCGCCTCCTCTATATTTTTTTGACATGGCACAAATATACAAGCCTGCATTCTCTTGAGCGCGATCCATAAATTTTAAATCGCTAGCGTTGTTAAGTCGTTGTTATGATCCCTTTATCAACTGAAAATATAGCCGCTGATGTTTCGATCGATCTCAATAATTCACCTGTTCGATCGGGCCGGGCATCAGTTATAAACAACTGGCCTAACTCATTCTTCATCAGACTTAAAAGTTTCGAAATACGATAATCGTCCAGCTTATCAAAAATATCATCCAGTAAAAGTATAGGCTTGAATCCTTTTATCTTTTCAATGATCTCAAATTGAGCAAGCTTGAGTGCTATGACAAATGACTTTTGTTGTCCTTGCGAACCCAGTCTTTTCAAATCACCGTTACCCAATGTAAAGAGGTAATCATCCCGATGGATCCCAAAAGAAGTCCTTTGAAGAAGTACATCTTTCTGTCGGTTCTTTAATAAACCTTCTTCAAAACTTTTTTCCTTTAGCTCCGACACATACTCCAGACTGGTGACCTCCTCCTGACCTACAATGAATTGAAAATATTTTCTGAATACAGGCAAAAATTCTTCGGCAAAAGAAGAACGCCTGGTGAATATCAACTGGCCCACACGAATCAGAATCTGATCATACGATTCAAGCGCAAGCCAATCCGATATGCCTCGCTCCTGAAACAAGCGCAGCAAACTATTTCTCTGTTTTAGGGCCTGGTTGTATTGCATGAGAGCCTCGAGGTAAGTCTTATCGAGTTGTGATATAATGCTGTCGAAAAATTTCCTTCTCGACTCACTACTCTCGCGTACCAACTCCACATCATCAGGCGCGATCAAAACGACCGGGTATTTTCCGATGTGATCGCTCAGCTTCTGGTAATCAAGTCCTTCTTCCCGAAAAGTTTTTTTTGATCCTGTCTGAACCGAGCTTACCAATTCATACAACCGGCCATCTTTCATGAATTTTCCTTTTATCATAAAGAACGGTTGACCATTCAAAATGCAGTAGGTATCCGAAGAAGCGAAGGCACTCTTTGTAAAAGACAGCGAATAAATTGCATCCAGTAAATTGGTCTTTCCGCTCCCGTTTTTACCTACTAAAACGTTTACAGATGGTGAAAACCGCAGATTGGCTTCCTGGTAGTTTTTAAAATTCAGCAAATGAAGTTCATCCAGGTACATGAGGAATTGCCTTGAAAGTTTGGCTAATGTTCGTTGGGGGGTTATTTTCGCAGCTCGGATCAAAAATAGGGATATGCCTGCTACAACAAAA
>NZ_DATCSD010000040.1:0-4515 GCF_036568665.1 Ohtaekwangia sp.
CATACCCGGGTAACCTACAGGGCCTACACTCTTTAGTACCATAACACAGGTCTCATCAATGTCGAGATCAGGATCGTCAACACGCGCGTGATAGTCTTCTATATTCTCAAACACAACGGCACGTCCTTTATGTTTCATCAATGCAAGTGTTGCAGCAGAAGGTTTGATCACGGCACCGTTCAATGCAAGATTTCCTTTGAGCACTACGATGCCGGCTTCTTTTATCAGCGGACTGTCATAACAGGCAATGACTTCGGTATTATAGCATTCGATTTTATCATGTATGTTTTCGCGATGCGTTTTTCCATTCACGGTCATCGTGTTCATGTGCAGCACCGATTGAAGTTCTTTCATGATCGTTGGTAATCCTCCGGCATAATAGAAGTCTTCCATCAGAAATTTTCCGGAAGGCATAAGGTTTAGTAATAGTGGAATTTTACTTCCGATCTTGTCGAAATCTTCCAGTTTGAGGTCAATGCCGATGCGTCCTGCTATAGCCGTAAGGTGAATGATGAAATTAGATGATCCTCCTATAGCAGCATTTACCCTGATTGCATTTTCGAATGCTTCGCGTGTTAAGATCTTGGAGATCTTCAGATCTTCCTTTACCATCTCTACAATGCGTCTTCCGGATAACTGCGCCAGTACTTTTCTGCGCGAGTCAACAGCAGGTATAGCAGCCGCACCAGGCAACGTCATTCCCAATGATTCAACCATGCACGCCATGGTAGATGCCGTACCCATCGTCATGCAATGACCGGGGCTGCGCGACATACAGCTCTCAGCATGCGAGAATTCGTCATACGTCATTTTTCCCGTCTTGAGTTCATCGGTAAATTTCCAGACGGCTGTTCCTGATCCTATATCTTTACCGCGATGCTTGCCGTTCAACATCGGGCCGCCCGGCACAACAAGTGTAGGTATATCTACGCTGGCAGCACCCATCATGGTAGAAGGCGTTGTCTTATCACAACCGGTAAGAAGCACAACGCCATCCAGCGGATTACCGCGAATAGATTCTTCTGCATCCATACTCGCGAGATTCCGGAACAACATGGCGGTTGGTTTGAGCAGTGTTTCTCCCAACGACATGATCGGGAACTCCAGCGGAAATCCACCGGCTTCATATACTCCGCGTTTTACATATTCTGCTATATCACGAAGGTGCGCGTTGCAAGGCGTGAGTTCGGACCATGTGTTGCAAATACCAATGACGGGCCTGCCATCAAAAAGGTCTTCGGGAAATCCCTGGTTCTTCATCCAGCTTCTGTAGATGAAACCCATCTTGTCTTTTTTACCGAACCATTCGGAACTTCTATAGGTCATAGTAGTCAACTTAAAGGTGAGCGTATTTAACAGGCGTCATGTATAATGATGATACCCGGTTAGTATAGTTAGTGTATAGTTTCTTTTGTTCGTGCCCCGTTAACAAGTCGCCAGATACTTAGGGGATTTTCATCTCTGAGTTCGGGTGGCAGCAGAGCTTGCGGCATGTTCTGAAAGCACACCGCGCGTGTAAAGCGAAATATAGCAGCCGTGCCTACCGATGTACTTCTGCCATCGGTAGTTGCCGGAAAAGGTCCGCCATGCACCATGGCACTGCATACCTCTACGCCTGTAGGGAAACCGTTGATTACAATCCTTCCGACTTTTTGAGACAGTATATCCAGCAGATCCTGATGTGCGACCAGGTCTTCTTCAGTACCGTGTATAGTGGCTGTTAAATGACCGGAAAGATTTCTCGCTGCGGTTAGCATCTCATCTTTACTCTTCATCTCGATGAGTGTACTTGTAGGACCAAAAATTTCTTCCGCAAGTTGTGGATGATTTTCAAGAACGCCACCGGTTGTTTTGAACAGTACCGGATGTGCACTGTTATTCATGTCAACTTCTTTTCCAAGTGCCAGTACATCCAGCTCCGCTTTATGCCGGGATATATCTTGTGTATATGACTTGAAAATAGTATCTGTGAGCATGGCGCCTCCCGAAGTATTTTCAAATTCTGTTTTGACAGATGCTATAAAGTTGTCGGATGCACCATCACGTTGATACATCATCATGCCGGGGTTTGTACAAAACTGTCCGATACCGAGTGTAACGGATGCAGCAAAACCTTTTGCTATAGCTTCGTAGTTCTTCTTCATTGCCTGTGGTAATACAAATACAGGATTGGTACTTCCCATCTCTGCATATACCGGTATAGGTTCATCACGCTTTACCGCTGCATCGAATAAAGCTTTACCAGCAGTAAAGGAACCTGTTAGTCCCACCGCTTTGATCTGCTTGTGCTTTACCAGTTGTATACCTACTATACTTCCTTCACCATGTAAAAGTGAAAAGACACCGTCCGGCATCTGCGTTTTCTTTGCAGCTTCGCGAATGGCTCCGGCCACTAGCTCTGACGTTGCGGGATGCGCAGCGTGTGCTTTGAAAATTACCGGGCAACCGGCAGCGAGTGCTGATGCGGTGTCGCCTCCTGCAACTGAAAAAGCAAGCGGAAAATTACTCGCACCAAAAACAGCAACCGGTCCTAAGCCGACATGCATATAGCGGATGTCGGGTTTAGGCAGCGGTGTACGGAGAGGGTCTGCAAGTTCTATGCGTGCATCCAGCCACGAGCCTTCCCGAAGCAGGGATGCGAACATCAATAGTTGATGAATGGTGCGACCTCGCTCGCCTTCAATTCTTCCTTTCGGCAATGCAGTCTCCTGGCT
Organism: Ohtaekwangia sp.; assembly: GCF_036568665.1. Classification (GTDB taxonomy): domain Bacteria; phylum Bacteroidota; class Bacteroidia; order Cytophagales; family Cyclobacteriaceae; genus Ohtaekwangia. Next base: position 2,715 of record NZ_DATCSD010000040.1, read on the forward strand.
ACAGATGTCAACCAATTGATCACCTAATCGGTCAATCTCTTTCGTGATTGTCTCCAGGAAGATTGCCTTTTCAATTCCACTTTTTTTGCGATATACCTGGAAAGCATCGCCCGCTTTATTACAGGCAAGCTCTACTTCTTCCGGTGTTGCTTTGTGAAATATATAGTTGAGTTGTTCTCCGGTAGCGGCCCCGGTTGATCGAAACGTTTCAGTTCCTGCTGCGTGATCATCAAACCCTATAAATTGTTTTCCTGCTATATGTATCATGGTATAGTTAGGCTACCGTGTTTTCGAGCGTACCAATGTGATCGATCGTTATCTTGATGATGTCTCCCGCACGCAAGGTAAAGCTATCGGGAGGAACGATGCCGGTGCCCGTCATGAGTAATGCACCGTGCGGAAAGCTTAACTCTTGAAATAAATACTCAACGAGTTCAGTATGTTTTCGTTTCATGCGGTTGATCGATATCTCACCAGAGAAAACAACTTCACTGGTACGATGAATAGCTATACGAATCATCGTGTTCGGATCAATCGGCTGCTCGGGTATATATAGGCATGGGCCTATTGCGGCCGCTCCATCGTAGCACTTTGCTTGCGGCAGATATAGTGGATTCTCGCCTTCAATATCCCGCGATGACATGTCATTGCCAATGGTATAGCCTTCTATAGTTCCGGATGAACAAATGAACAACACAAGCTCAGGCTCCGGTACATTCCATTGGGAGTCTTTCCGGATTCTTACCTTGCCGCCTGTTCCAACGGTTCGGTGTGGTGCAGCTTTGAAGAACAACTCCGGACGAGGCGCTTCATAAACACGTGCATAAAAATCACCGCCACCGGCATCTTTCGATTCTTCCATTCGTGCTTCTCTGCTTCGCTGGTACGTAACGCCTGAAGCCCACACTTCCTGTTTGGAAATGGGGGGAAGTAAATTTGATTCCGTTGCACTCGCTAGGAAAGCGTTTGCTTCGAGTGAGCGGATTTCTTCAAGCAGCTGTGCAAATAGATTCGATCGATTGACGAACGCATCCCAGTCCGTTTTCCCGGAGAGGAAGTATGCGCCCAGGTGTTCAATTATAATTCCTCGTGTTGTATTATATACTTTCATAGTTACGATTACGGGTTGGATATTCTTTTGGTCAAGACATTGGAGGTGGTCTTCAGATGTGCATCGGGTTGTCCTCCGCCAACGCTGATGTTCACAGGCTCCGCTATAGCGGCAAGCTTTACCTTGAACGTTACCTCGCGCGATTCACCCGCTTTAAGGTGAATGCGTCTGAATGCAACTAAAGATCGTATCGGTGATTTTTTGCCAGCGGTATATTTTGATGACGCATATACTTGCGTTACTTCGTCTCCGTCACGATTGCCCGAATTTTTTACTTGTGCTGTGATGCGAAGCGAATCACCAGAAATTTTCTCTGTCGTTAAGTTTGAATATTGAAATGTAGTATAGCTCAATCCATAACCAAACGGATACAGCGGTGTGTCAGAAAAGTATCGATAGGTTTGATTCGTAATGTGATAATCGTCAAAGGCGGGAAGTTGATCGGTAGATTTATAAAATGTTACCGGCAGTCTTCCGCCCGGATTATAATCACCAAACAAAACATCTGCTATAGCACGACCCGCAGCCTGACCCGGATACCAGGCTTCCACAATGGCTGCAACATGGTCATTCTCCCAATTAACCGCGAGCGCACTTCCATTTAGTAATACAAGTATAACCGGCTTACCAAGTGCACTAACTTCTTTGATCAATTCCTGCTGGGCGAGCGGAAGATCAATCTTCGTTCGG
>NZ_DATCSD010000041.1:0-25176 GCF_036568665.1 Ohtaekwangia sp.
TTATCTGGAAGACATTTCTAAGAAACTCTCCGCTCGTGGTTATGAGGTGCGTCTGGCTATAGCCGACACCATAGGAGCGGCATGGGGCATAGCCCGGTTCGGTAGCGAACCGATCGTCTCGTCCGGGCGCCATATTGATGCCCTCCTTCAGCTACCGCCACAGGCTCTCAGACTTTCGCCGGAGAACATCGAGCGCCTGCATAAACTCGGGCTTAAACAAATCCGCCAGTTTGTTAACATGCCGCGGTCAGCCCTGCGCAGGAGGTTTGGCGCTGAGCTTATTCACCGGCTAGACCAGGCAATTGGTCAGGAGATCGAAACCATAGAGCCTGTGACGCCCATAGAGCCGTATCAGGAGCGATTACCCTGCCTTGAACCCGTTGTCACGTTACCCGGTATTGAAGTCGCGTTACAGCGGCTTTTAGAGATTCTGTGCCTTCGTCTGCAGATGGAGCAAAAGGGTATCCGCGTGGCTGTACTCAAGGGCTACCGCGTTGATGGCAAAACTGAAAGTGTTGAGATCGGTACGAGCCGGCCTTCCCACCACGTGGAGCATTTGTTCAAATTATTCTCCCTTAAACTTTCAAGTATTGAACCGGCACTCGGTATTGAGCTCTTTGCACTGGAGGCAATCAAAGTGGATGAGCACAGTTCGCGGCAGGAGAAGGTATGGGAGACTACCGGTGGCCTTGATGACGAGCGCCTATCCGAACTCATCGACCGGTTGGCCAGCAAAGTCGGCATTGATAAGGTACATCGATATTTTGCCGATGAACACTACTGGCCGGAGCGCTCTTTCAAGCTCGCTCCATCCCTGCATGAATCTTCTTCAACGCAGTGGCATAAGGCAAGGTCACGCCCCCTGCATGTACTGCCTAAACCGGAGGTCATCGAGGTAACAGCGCCGGTACCGGATTATCCACCCATGCTATTCCGATACAAAGGCGAAATACACGAAGTAGTGAAAGCGGATGGTCCGGAACGGGTCGAGCAGGAGTGGTGGCTTCAAAACGGGCAGCACCGGGACTACTATCGTGTCGAGGACCAGGCAGGACGGCGTTACTGGATTTTCCGCCTGGGTCATTACGAAGACAAACTATACAAATGGTTCATACATGGATTTTTTGCATGAGGGGAAAGGACTATGAGCTATATCGAACTACAGGTAACAAGCAACTTCAGCTTCCTGCGCGGAGCATCACACCCGGAAGAGTTAATCCAGCAGGCGGCTGCACACCAGTATCCCGCCATCGCGATCACGGACCGTAATACCATGGCCGGAATTGTACGTGCCCATACAGCTGCCAAAAAATCCGGGGTCCGGTTCATCCCAGCGTGCCGTCTCGATTTACTTGATGGGCCAAGCCTGCTTGCCTTCCCAACCGACAGCGAGGCCTATGCCAGGCTCTCAGGGCTCCTGACCCTGGGTAATCTTAGAACCGAAAAAGGGAAGTGCGATTTATATAGATCTGATTTATACGGAAACCTGGCAGGCGTGAAGCTGATTATGCTGCCACCAGATTCACTCAATCGCGCCTATGAGTTCGATGCACCTTTCAGGAAAGTAGTGGGCGAATACAGGGATGCGTTTGGCCAGGAGCTCTACATCGCGGCTACCCGCTGGTATAATGGTGACGATGCGAAACTGCTACACCGTATCCTGCAACTCTCCAGACAATTCGGTGTGCCGATGGTAGCCACCAATGACGTGCACTATCACTATCCTGGTCGCCGTGAACTCCAGGATACAGTCACCTGTGTTCGCGAGAAATGCACCATCTATACTGCCGGTTACCGCCTGCACCCAAATGCCGAACGGCACCTCAAAACGGTAGAGGAAATGCAACGTCTTTTCCGGCAATACCCCGATGCAATCCGGCAAACTCAAGCCATCGCAGAAGCCTGCTCATTCTCACTCGATCAGTTAAAATATCAATATCCTAAAGAGATTACCTCTGAGGAACGTACGCCTCAGGAGGAACTCACATACCTGGCCTGGGATGGCGCGCGAAAAATATATGGTTCCGACATTCCGGAAAAGATCAAAGCGAACATCAACTACGAGCTGACCTTTATCGAGCAGATGAACTATGCCGAATACTTCCTGACGGTATATGACATCGTTCGTTATGCGCGCAAAGAGAAGATACTTTGCCAGGGGCGGGGTTCGGCGGCAAACTCAACGGTCTGTTATTGCCTGGGCATTACCTCTGTCGATCCGTCCAAATTTGACCTGCTCTTTGAACGTTTTATTTCTTCAGCGCGCAATGAACCGCCCGACATCGATGTGGATTTTGAACACGAGCGTAGGGAGGAGGTCATGCAGTATATCTATCAGAAGTATGGCCGGAGCCGTGCTGCCGTAGTAGCCACGGTAACGCAGCTGCATCACAAGGGAGCCATCCGCGATGTAGGCAAAGCCATGGGCCTTTCCGTGGATACCATCAATCACTTATCGGCGCTCGTCTGGGACTGGATGGATGAAGGCTTCGATCGAAAGCGCATCATCGAACAAGGACTAAATCCCGATGACAAGACCATTGTAAAAGTGCTCCAGCTAACCTCGCAGTTTATGGGCTTCCCGCGCCAGCTTGGACAGCACACCGGTGGATTTGTGATCACCAATAACAAACTATCTGATCTCTGTCCAGTACTCAACGCGCGCATGGAAGACCGCACTAACATCGAGTGGAATAAGGACGACATCGAGGCACTTGGGTTTATGAAGATTGACGTACTGGCGCTCGGCATGTTGACTTGCATTCGTAAAGGATTCGACCTGGCAAAAAAACATTACAATCTTGACCTGACGCTGGCAAACATTCCGCAGGACGATCCGGCGGTTTACGAGATGGTTACACATGCCGATACGATCGGCGTATTCCAGATTGAAAGTCGCGCGCAGCAGTCCATGTTGCCGAGGTTGAAACCCAAATGTTTTTATGACCTGGTTATCGAAGTGGCCATCGTAAGACCGGGCCCTATACAAGGCGACATGGTGCATCCCTATCTGCGCCGGCGAAATGGTGAAGAGAAAATTGAATACCCGTCCGAAGAGTTGAAAGAGATTTTGGGACGCACGTTGGGTGTTCCTCTTTTCCAGGAACAAGCCATGAAGATCGCCATCGTGGCGGCCAAGTTTTCACCAACGGAAGCAGATGAACTACGCCGCGCCATGGCAACCTTTAAAGCCAAGGGTAAGATCTCATACTTCGAGAATAAACTTATCAAAGGCATGGTTGCCAACGGGTATAAACTCGAATATGCACAGCGGGTATTTAAGCAACTGGAAGGCTTTGGTTCGTATGGATTTCCAGAGAGTCACGCGGTAAGCTTCGCTTTGCTGGTATATGTTTCCTCCTGGCTGAAATGTTACTATCCCGATGTCTTTGCATGTGCCCTGCTCAACAGTCTGCCGATGGGATTTTACCAGCCTGCCCAGATTGTCATCGATGCGCAACGGCACGGCGTCGTAGTGCGTCCGGTGGATATCAACTATTCCCAATGGGACTGCACGCTGGAAGAACTGGATGGAAAGTACCATGCCCTTCGGTTAGGACTCCGCCAGGTGAAAGGACTCAAGGAAGAGGATATGACTGAGCTGATCCGAGAGCGGAAGACCGGCTATACTTCCGTCCAGCAACTTCGTGATGCGGGTATATCCGAGGCTGTATTGGAACGCCTGGCAGACGCCGATGCGTTCCGATCGATGGGCCTCGACCGAAGAAAAGCGCTCTGGCATGTATCAACCAAGGATCACCAGGAGGCTGTCTTATTTTCCGATCAAAGCTTGAACGAGCGGATTGAAAAGAACATCGTCCTGCCGGAGATGCGGCTGTCCGAGCATGTTGTCCATGACTACGCATCGACGACCCTGTCCCTGAAAGCACACCCCGTGAGCTTTATCAGAGGGCAACTGGAGCAATTCCGGGTAGTGACTACCGCTTCCCTGTCTACAGCCAGGAATGATGACTATGTAAGGGTAGCGGGTTTGATACTGGTGCGGCAGCGGCCCGGAACGGCTTCAGGAATATGCTTTATTACCATCGAGGACGAAACCGGCACGGCCAACCTGGTAGTCTTTGCCAACATGTTCGATAAATACCGCAAGGAGATCGTTCAATCCAAGCTCATCATGGTGGAAGGCAAGGTCCAGAAGGAGGGGGAGGTCATTCACGTCATCGTTCAGAAATGCCATAACTTTTCAAGGCTCCTGGGACACCTGACCGCCTCAAACCAGCCGAATCTGGCGTCCAAAACGTCACGGTCTGATGAAACCAGTTCTCCATTTCTGGAAAAACGGGATGCCGGCAACACCGTCCAGGGGGTTATCCCGGAGGGCAGGAACTTCAGGTAGGAGTGTCTGGCTTTTTGGAAAGTTTTTCCGGGCCTTCGGAAAATAGATTTGCTTAATTGATCCTGACCTTTTAAGCAAATGAGGCTTCAAATCGATCCCGGATTTGCCTAAATTTAGTTCGATGACCGATTTCAATTTCGCGATCTTGGGCAACTATATGGCATCGGGGTACCGCTATCTCCTTTACCATAACTTTGATCACTTTGCCATCCTGGTGCCCTGCAATCAGGATATAGCATCGGACGACAATGCTTATACTATCTCGATCACCGATGAACAGGTTTTCGAAATGGCTTTTGGAATAGACGAATTTTCAATCTATGTGTTTCTTTAAATCCGAAGTCGAGCGCTATAACGAACTGATGGAGCACTATTCTGCCTCCTTTCAATCCATCACCGAAGAGATGGAATTGGTAAAGGAGAAATTCAGCATCATGCTTAGCAAAGACGATGCTCTCAAATCCATTGGAATGGATCATTCGAACGAGTTGTCACAACAGCTCATCAAGTATACCGAAAAGGACGCGCTGCCCTCACATCTCACCAAACAGGAGCTTACTGAGATGCGTTGGTATCAGCGATTTCTGAGTGCCTACGGTAATAACACAACCTATGAGCGTTGGTACGAAAACGGTTTTGATTATTTCCCTACGCATGTTATTACTGCAGGTGAGCCGGACAAGTTTAAGCTGTTCCGTTGGGGATTGATACCTTTTTTTTATAAAGAAGTAGACAAGGCAATGCAGGTGAGACTTAATACACTCAACTGCATTCATGAAGAAATGTGGGACAAGCCCTCTTTCCGGGATGCCATCAAGAATGGACAACGATGTCTGATACCTGTGAAAGGATTTTTTGAATGGCGATGGCTTGATGATGCAGGCACCGTAAAAGTGCCTTACTATGTGACTGTGAAATATTGGTAGATAGATTAGCGACATTAAAGTGTTTGCTAAAAAAGGTCATTGTTTTTATGATGGACTATATGATCTGCGCAAAAAGGCTGCGCAGATCTGCTATTTATTGCGTTGAATTTAATTACTGAACCATGTCAAGCAAGACCTTCCTTTCATTAAGCAAAGCCGAAAGTATGTCGGCCTACAGGCAGATACTGGAAAATTCCGATGACAAATGGGAAACCTCTAAAGCACTAGCAATTAAAGGAAAATATGGAGACGCCATGTTCTCGGCGATCGTGAGCATTGAAGAACTGATTAAGTCTCTTATCGTACTCTTTAACGGACGCGGCTTTGAGTTCGGGAAAGTTAAAGGAATAAAACGTTTTTTTAAGAGCCATCAGATACGTCACTTCATGGGGTACGCGATGTTTGTCATTAATGTTTTTTCCGAAGAGGTTGTTTTTTTTCTACAGAAACTCCGTGCAAATCCTGAAGAGGGCTTTGCTTTTGTGAATGCGGTTATAGACAATGACGAAAAGGCCCATCTCCTAGTAAAGGACTATGGCTTGCGAATGTTTGAGTCCCTGGCGAAGGAATTTGAATGGTTTTCGATGCTGGAAACCTTTCGGCAAAACGGTATGTATGTCGATTATCAGGATCAACTTAAAACTCCCATTGCAATAAGTGAAAACCAATATGCCGAACTATATAGTAGATTGGAGAAAGTCCGCAATGTTGGGTTAGGTCTTGTTGAAACTCTAAACTCCAATGAGGAACTCTATGTCAAGCATTTCGAATCCCTTCGGGGACAATTCATTAGAGACAATTACTACGAGAAGATTGAAACTGCATTGACACAATTGGGCACTTTTAGGGACCCTTTTGTAGCAGTCAGGTTGGCGTTTAGCGGCTCACAAATCCCGCCTAAAATTAACCTTCAATAACGATTATGATTATGATACTGTGTGAAATTGATATTCTACGGATTCCAAGTTAGCTCTCGAACTGTTAACAAGTTCAGATGCATATTTTTTTACCTTTCATTACACATTAGCGTGCTTAATATTTTTTAGTAGCCTAGCCAGTCTGTGTTCGATGCGAGCCAAATCATCGCTTGAATACTCAGATAAAACTCGTTTTATTTTTTCGGGATCCCATTTCCACCAGGGAATTGGCTTTAATCGTTCATTTAAAACGTTGCAGATAAATTGCCTCCAGCTAGCTTCTTCTTGGGAAATGGGTGTGAAATGGAAAGAGTCGCTTGCTACCGCTCCGTCGTCAAAATTTACTTGTACAGATACCGTGATCTGCCCAGATTGCTCAGGTATGTCAATTATAAATGAGGGCTCGTTCATTTGTTCACCTGCAGCGGGAGATGCTCCCAGCGCTTTCCAAAGTATTGTGTAGTTTGCGGCGCACACATTATTGGTTAATTTAACTATGAACTTGCAAGTGGAACCTTCGATCAATGCCGATACGCAATGATTTGGCGCAGGCACAACTATTGTTGCTGAAGGCGCGGTTTTGGGCAAAGTTGAATAGCATAATTGTACGGTAGCAATTTTGTTGATACTGTCAATTGTTAATACTTTTACCCTTGAATATGGGCCGTTGCCGATCTCAAAAACGTCGCCTTCTAAAAGGGAGAGTTGTCCCATCGATCCTTTCATTAGATATGAATGGGTATTTAGGGAATTGTCGCCAACAAGATTGGGACTGTAATATTGACCGAATTCCTCGTTGCCACTGAATCTATGAACCAAAATCGCTGCATTCAGAATCCCAGCATCCCATAGTTCAGGAACTCTGAACTCGACCAAATAAGGACTGTGATTTCCAATACCTGGAAGCTCTGCTCCTAAATAACCTGTAAGATTTCTTTGGTGTAATGGGCGGAGTCTTATTGTGTGACTAAAATCACTGTTCGTTTGCGACTTCCAAATGCGACTCTCATCTAGCCATCCTCGCCCTCGCATATTCCATGCATTTAACCCAGGCCCCTTGGCGCAGTATTCCACATCGGAGGAGCCGAATGCCCAGCCCACAGTACTCATGATGTCCCATCCGTCTTGGTAGTCAACGTTTAAATCTTCTTGACGGGAGTGACCAAGACCGTAACCATGTCCCATTTCTTGTCCAAAAACTTCAGTGCCGTTACTCCCCGGAGCACGCATTCCGAGTGTGCCATCGAAATTCCGACCATCAACACGGCGCCAGTCAGCCACCATCCATCCTTTTGTTCCTTGTGCTTCCCCTGTGGCTACGTTCATAATGACGACCACACCATCGAAATTATTAATAAGCACCCCCGCGTCTTTAGCGGCTTGAATCGCTTTTCCAATTCTTTTTCCCTGATCAGGAACATCATAGACAGGACCGTCCTTAGTATATCCGATTATGTTTACCTCTATTGTGTACCATCCGAAGACTTTTGAATCACTAAGGTCAAGGCTGCCATGTGACATGTCGGAGAAGAATCGAACAACATTATTGCCAGCATCGGTCTGGGTGAAAAAGTTTTCACATACTGATTTGAAGGGTAGGACCCCTGGGGCATTTGGGGGCTCAGAGGAATCGTTTTTGAACTTGCAGAGGAGTATGGCCCACGAGGATTTCTTTGGATCTTTTATTTTAAGTGCTCGTATGAAGGGTATAGTTCCTGGGCCTGAAGAGTTAAAGGCATAACAAGCAATACCTTCTGATTTATACCCGTATTTAGCTATGGCATTGTTTGCTTCATCTTGTGAGATTGTGTAAAAGTGATCGCCATTGCTTTGATTGTACAAGCGATAAAGGGGCACTGCGCCCGGCGTTGGTGAATCAAGTACAAAGCAAGCAATTCCTTCGGAAATATATCCAAAGGTATTAATTGCATGGATTGCTTCATTCTGTGACGTTGTGTAAAAATGGTCTCCGTTTTTTTGGCTTAATAGACGCAAGAATGGTGTAGTTCGGGGTGTTGCTGCGTCGAAAACATAACAAGCTACACCTTCTTCAATATAGCCGTAGACAATTGAAGCATTGTTAACTTCCCTTTGTGAAGTAGTATAAAGATGGTCGTTTATCATGATGGAGTATGTTTTAAAATGAACTTAGAACCGTGTCACTTCAAGCCAATAAAAATGCCCATCGATTCCCTTCCTTTTTGGAAGAGAATGGATGGGCTCGTATGTTAAATTTATAGATAAGTTGAGTGGAAGAGAAACTTTAAACGCGAAAGGTGGCGAAGACTAAGGCACGCCTAGAAAAATTTAGTTCCATATCCGGTCTAAAGCTTATTCTTCAGGAGATGCGAATAATGTATAGACAAGTGTTGTCGTGACTCTCTATTTAACCACTTATCACGGTTAAACGCGAGCTTAATGCTGTACTGGACAGATTAAACCAGACAATTAGGAGGTGGTTGTGAATCTACACATGTTTTAGAATGACAGCGAACGATTCGCGGGGAAATGAAATGCCACTGAATTCAGGGGAACAAATTTTAGTCAGAAATAAAGCTTTCCTGAATTTTTTTGATTTGTTCTTGTTGGTACCTTTCAAAGGTATGCGGATTACTTAAGATTTCCTGCCAGGCGTCGTTAACAATTTTCGAAATAGGGTTCGTGTGCTTCTGAACCTGATCGGAATACGATGCTAAATCGATGTCCTGACAATAGCCATATACAACGTCCGCGAGCTTTCGTAGCAGATCATCTGGATAAATGTATTTGTAGTCTGGGTGCTTAGTGTAGTTCGTGTGGTTGATGAAATCATCCCAACTCGCTTTAATCTGATCGCTGGCACCTTTGTGACCTGTTTTTTCAAGCATAAAAAACACCGCTCGCATTCTTGATTCATCCGATGGATGACTATACGAATCTGAATACACATCTTTGGAACCATCGTTAATGGCTGCCATCTTCATATTGGAATAGGCGAATGCTGGACCACACAAATAGGTCCCAATCATATCGCAACCAAACTCTTCTATCCAGGATTCATCCCATCGCTTCCTTTTCGAATTAAAAAAGGGCACATAGTGGTCGCTGGTCTTCTCATCGTAACTTTGGTTTATCTGATCGTGAAAGTACTGCTCTACCGCAGGCCAAATTTCATTCTTCACAATTTCAGGATACTGTTTAAAAATCAAATGCCCAATCTCATGATAGAGATCAGGCAAATTAAGTAAGTTATTCTCTTCGCCGAACGGTAAACCGATTACTTCAAACACTGGATGTACCCAAAAATAGTTATCTGAGTTACTGATTGTAGCCAACAAAGGTGGAACAGAGAGATGTTGAATTTCATCATAGATGCGAGCTATCTTATGGTGAAAATAGATTTCAGGACCGTTGTACTTGGTAATTACCTCAAAGCGCGCGGCCTCAATCGTCTGAAAGAACTCATTGAGTTCGTTGTATTCGGACATGTTATTGAAAGCAATCGATTCAATGTCCAAATCTCCACTGCTAATCTTTTGCTGTAAAACATCGCGTAGGTCTTCCAGGTAGCCAATTGTGTTAGGCACGAAAGATTTTTGAATGTTGGGATGGTAGGTGGCCGAATTTAAGATATTAATCATCCTTAACACACGAGAATCAAAGTCATGATATAGTCCTTTGATAAAGGGAATCATTTAATGCATCATTTTCATTTTTTTGAACAACAGGTTTCTCTCGTTATCTAAAATAGAAATTATCTTGTCAAGCGTCACAAAGTTTGTTCGCGTCAGTACTTGACCCTCATCTAAAGAATGCAAGATGCTGTCAATCTCATTTCGGTCAGTTTCGTTTTTTAACACCAACGTCTGTAAGGCAGATGACTCGGGCTCTCCGGTAAAGACATTACTTCTCTCTGTCGTCGCAGCAACCTTGTCCAGTTCTTGGAGAGACTCTCGCAAGTTTTTCTTCGCGAGTTCCAGCTCGTTAACCGACACGTTTAGCTTGGGATATTTGATCTTATTCTCATCGTCTTCCAGAAGCGATTTTTTCTTAAATACGATTACCGACTTGTTGACTTTAGACGCAAACGACGCCATGTCGTTATATCTTTTGGTGATCAATGTTGTCTCACTCATAGCTTTATGTTTTGGATGGAACTTCTTCCTCATGCTCTTCAAGAGCGTATTCGGTCATTTGATGGGCAAACGGTCTGATCATCGTGTCAATAAGTTTCAGCACGATAGGAAGCGAACTTGGCTTATCCGGAGCAGAGAAGGCCATTATACATTGGTTGAAGATATCATGCATTACTTTTTCTAGCTCTGCATCTCCTTCAATCAACGTAATGTGGATCGGATGAACTGTGCCGTTTATTTTGAAGGGGTATCCTGTTGTGAACAGAAAACCCGTCTGACTATTAAACATTTTATAAGTGCCGGATATTGGATTGACCAGCGAAGGAAAACCTTGAGATTCGAGTGCAATCCGATAGGGGATCGAAGTGCTCTTGTGTATGTCCACAATACCGAATCGAAATGAACTCTTATTGATCAAGTTTACCTTTGCAAGCTCATCAATCACTACTTTGAGCGCCTTTGGTTCTTCTCCGAAGCTACGTCCGTCTCGAAGTAATACTATACCATTTGGATTCTTTGCATACTGCGGGATGTGCCGTTTGAGATTGTCAAGCAATCGTTCAGTAATAACACGCGCGCTAATTTTCTCATTTCGATAGGTCCCGGTCTTGCTTGACACTTCGGCAAAGTCAAAAACAATTTTCTCGCCATTCCGATAAAAGAATGTGAAGCCGGCGTAATGGTCATGAACATCAAGACCAACGTAAATGTCATAATTAAGAGCCTTAGACAAGGCATAGGGCCACTTTTGATTAATGATTAAATGTTCAAAGAACAAATTAGCAACATAAGATTTGTACGATCGTAGACGCTCTTCGACAAGTCTATAGATGACCGCACCCTTTTCAATGTATCCTCTGAAAAAGGAAGTGATCTTGTGAGATGCTGCACACTGAAACTGAACGCTGCGATAAAAGTTTTTCTTAACGCAGTCATGTAGATTTTTAATGTATTTACCTGAGCTTTCGTTTTCTTCGGGTAGTATAAATAGAGCCTTGCCGTGGGTAACGTTGTTCGCGTTGAGCGCCTTCTTTAGTTCTTGATACTGTTTGTAAGCACTGCTAGAACGGAGGTCCTTATAAACAATAGGAACAAATCCATCGAATTGTTTGGCAAACACTTTCATGTCATGATTTAACGTCTGGCAGATTGTTTTACCCAACGTGAAGTCAATCGAATCTGGAATTAACAGATATTGTGGATTAAACAAATTGTTATTTAAGATGCCATGTCTGATAATGTTTGCCTTTCGCATTCTTGGAAAATCAGCAATGTTGCGCTCATAATACTGATCAATTGTGAATGTTTTTGTTTCGACATTCCCGTTATACTTTAGGCTGGGCAACGGAAAGATTTTTAGTTCTTCAGAGTGCGGACGATCGTCAATATTTAACGTTGCTCCGTTGAATCTAATGCCCGTAAAATTATGCCGAATATATGAGCTCAAAAATCTGAATCGGCTGTCTGGATTTGTCAATGTTTTTGAATGCATGCCATTGACAAACTCCATCGATGTCGAGTAAACTAATTTTGCCAAGCACGCAGCACCGTTAAGATACTTCGAGGTGTTACCCGGGTAGTTAAAAATTAGGGTTGGCGTGTCTGGAAAAAGGTGTTTTCGCATATTGAAAGTTTCCGATTTCGTGCGCGACAATGCCCACTCATATACAGTAAATCGCTTTCCATCGTGCGGAAAATCGTGTTCCCGAATAGATTTTCCAAAACCGGCGATTTGAACTTGGTACCAGCTATCGCCCCCAAAATACAGACACTTTTTTCCCTGCAGTTTGTTCTTGATGGTCTCAGAGTTTTGCTGTTCCATTCGCTCGTGCAGAAATTTTTTGTCTGTGTATTTATAAGCCAGATCAAGAGATATATAAAACAGGTTGTCAGAATTGTAAAGGACCTGGAAATTAAAGCCACCATACACATCTATTTCAGAATGTGGGTCATTATACAGGGGCTTGCGTAGGAAATATTGTTGCGAATTAAAGCGCCAGATAGTAGGTAAATTTCCAAGATGCTGTTTGATTGTGAATTCCAAGAAACGTTTTGACAACTCAATCTCCTCCAAAGACATTTTTCCAAAATTCAACTTATAGACTTCAGGGAGAAGAGTTAGCTTGGCATACATCGGTGCCAAGGGTATTTCGAGGAATTCAATTTGACTGTCAGCACGCACGGCAATGTGGAGCTTTCCATCCTTGTGATATGGAGCCACGGGGCCAGCCGTTCGCGAAGCAGCCTTCATCAACACCTTCTCGAGGTTTCGATTATTCAATGCAGGATCGTTGTCGATTTCCTGCAGGTCAAGCTGCATCAGCTTAAAAGAAAAGCTTAAGCTGCTCTGATTTTTGATCTTGAACAGCGTTGTTGTGTTTCGCCTTGTTGCTTTCATACTTACTTGTGAGTTTCTCGATACACACCATTCTGAATTTACAGAACATGCACGTAGTTTCTTTATCCGTTATGGGAAAGTCGTTAATATCCAAATTATCGAAGGACTGGTCCCGAGTGAGTAAGGAGATATCCTCACCATTTAGATATATGAAGTCGATGCATTCATTGACAACTTGTTGATTGAACAAATGCTCTTTCGCTGTTTTCTTAAACAAGTTAACTTCGATTAGGCGAATGTCATCAAATGTATACTTTCTTCCGCCTTGCATTGTTTTCTTGCGATAAACGTCGAATACTGTTATTCCACCGATGACGAGCTGCCGTGAATAGTCGCTAACATCACTCTCCGACACTTTCCAATCCAGGACCACCAATTTGTCGTTGACGATCATGAATAAGTCCAATTGAGGCTTAATAAACAGATTCTCGAATTTAAAACTCCATTTGCCCATGTTTGGAACAATCAACGAGGCCGAGAAGAGGAATTCTAGAAGGCTCTTTCCGTCGGGCATCATGATCGTTGGAATGCCGATTATAATTTGACGGATTGATGTATATACGTCCTCAATCTGTTGTTCTGAATATGTTTTGTTCAATAAGTGAACATCAAGTACGCAATAGTCAGCTCCAATTTTCTTTTCCGAATTTCCCTTCACGGCGTACAACCCTGACTTTGAAAATTGATATTGTCGCTGTGCTAAGGCGACCGCAGATTCCGCTAAGGACTCGAAATCGACTTTTTGCTTAGCTTTAATACTTGGCATCACCTCCAACTCCATGATTTTATCAACAATTGAACCTCGCCACATGACTAGGTTCTTGGATTTCTTTAATTCGAAGACTCTTCTACGAAATGGGTTAGCAAAGCCGTGAGTGGCCGCTATGTACTGAAAAAAATACATGCGAGTACATCTCCGCAATGTGCTCAAAGCCGAGAACGACCACTTACGTGTTTTTGCTATGATTCCCATTTTCTTTAGACTAATTGCTCTAATCGTGACAGGTACTTTTTGAGCGCCTCTTCATTTTGGAATAGCACCTGGCTTTCAGTCAAACTGTTCTTTACATTTACTGAAGAAGGTACAGGAACGCTTTTCCTTCGATACGCAAACCTCGTTGACCCCAATGAATAAGCTGAAATTGTGTTTTCACTTTTCAAAAGTTCGAAAGTCTTCAAGATGGACTGACTTGCGCCGGCGAACGATATTTGCAGCACTTTGAGTAAATTCTTGAACTGCATAACAGGCACACTGTTTGCCAGTATCCGATCCTGTTGCAGTTGTTCAATGGTCGACAACGACAAACCAGATTCAGCAGCCAATGCGTCAGCGGTCTTGTTCGATGACTTCAATGAATTCGTTAACAACTCACCAAAGGAATCGACTTTGAGTTTCTGGTATAATTCCTCAATCATCTTATTAGCAAATTGTTCTGATGGTTTAACTGAATATTCAGTCGATAGAATATGAAATAAAGTCAGACCTTCAGAAGAAGGTAGCCCGTCCTTTTCTGCAGGGAGAGCAGAGAGCTTCAACGCTTCATCGATTGGATCAATTTTAACTTTTTCATTTTTCATGATTGTAATATTATGCTTGTAGCAATTTTATAAGTTTATTTTTGGCCCGATGATGTTTCACCTTGAGTTGGTTATTCTCAATGTTCAACATCCCAGCTATTTGATCATATGTAAATCCATTTGCCTTCAGGAGCAAAAGTTCTTTTTCTTGCTTCTCTAACTTTTCGAGAGCATCCTCCAGAAATTTTAGCTTTTCGTTGGCAGTTTCTCCGCTCTCCAGGTAGTCTGTAAAGAAGTCATTTGAGAATGGTTCTTTGATTGTCAGTGAGGGTTCGTCATCAGGCTCGGAGTACGAGGAGTAGACTTCCTCCACCGAAAGAAAATCATAGGTGTTGGCCTTGCGAATCTTTCTATAGTATTGCCTTAGGAAATTCGTGAATATCTTGAACAATAGATTGTCAAAGTGAGCCTGTGATTGGATTTCATAATCTCCGATTTTCAAGAGAATTGTTTCCAAAGTCTGGTACACGATGTCCCAAGCTTGATCCTCATCAAACCCCCAATTTTTGATTGCGAAGCCATAGAATTTCTGCCCGTAAGTATGAAAAAGCTCTTCCCATCCTTTGCGGTTCTTTGTCTCAATGAGCGATATGATCTCCTGATATGTCATGGTTCTATGTCTCTCTAATAGTTATATGCAATGAGGTTACAATGTTGAAGAAGACCATTTTGGCTGAAAAAGAGGCCATTTGAGGGCAAAAAGGGGCAAATCCTTTAAAAAAAAAGCCCCACGATTTGTGAGGCCTTTTTCCTTTTTTTCAAAGTTTTAACCTTGCATTCCTACTATGCCATTTTCATCAAGAATGACAGTCATTTTCTTATTCGCTTGGCGGTCGTCAGCCTTTTTATCAGTCGATTTGACCAATTTGACCGTGATTTTGCCAGATCGTTCTTCTTTGGCCCGATTTGTTACCTTTTCTTTGAATTGTGTCATTAAGTCTTGATCGGTTGATTCAGTTTTTCCGTATTTTTTTTTCAATAGTTTTACGGACACTTTGCTTTTTACAGCCGAACTAATTGTGTCGACCGTTACCTTCTGATATGGCTCTGTCACCTCCATGTCCTTCATTTTATCTTTTATGATTGAATTGGCTTTTTTGTCGTCCATAAAATCTCCTTTCCTTCTTATTGTTGATGAAATATACAAAAAATTGAGTTCAAAATTTCAGCTACCAACCTACTCCTAAGCAAACGAATTGACGAAATATTTTCATTTCAACTGCTTCGTTAAACGACTGATTATCAGCAAATGGCATTCCAGACGCATACTTTTCACGGGCTTTAAATAGTGCCAAGGATGGGGAATAGCCATCTTTTATCCCCTGCCAAAAGAAGTCGTGCATAGGCTGACCGAAGTATTTGTAGGGCTTCTTACTGGGAGAGTAATGGGACCCTGTGCAACCCACAAAGGCCAGCGCACCGGCCTTTATATAGCTTAACGCAAGTGATTGCTCCGGGGTTCTGGGCCTAATAGAAACGTTCGCTGGTTTGCGACTTGCGATCGGGAGTGCCGTTAATGCCCCCCAGCAACATCCGGAAAACACAATTGTACCATTAGCCGCATTGGGGACATTGGCAATATTAAACGCTTCGTATGGACTACCGCCATCCTCTTCTCCCCAAAAGGTTGTTCCATCTGTGTCAGAACCATGTAACATAAAATAAACGGATCCGGACGCTGAGTTCGGTTGAACCTGTTTTGGACTAAAATGTTTGCTTATTCCGATATTCACCCCCAACGGCCCGGGGATTAAACTGTAAACTGATTCAGCGAATGGTCGGGCAATGTTTCGCACACCAAATCGCATCCCGGCATTATGTGGATTAGCTTTAAAAGCATTCACGAGAAGCTCAGCACTTCGTCCATCGGGAATGCGACTAAGTGGATATTCAGGAACGGAGTCACCATCGATATCTACCAGGTAGTCATCTGACCATACTATGAAATCGTCTGCATCATAGCCCTCATATCCATCGTCAACCACACGTCGCCGCAAATCTAGGTCCAATACGTCTAGTTGCTGAGCAGGAATTACGTCATAACCGCCAACCACGACGACACCCTTGGTGGCCTTGCCTAATTTACCATGAACAGCTTCTGCTATCTGGTTTAGTGTCCATGTAGCACCAACGTTAACTGAGGAAGCGCCCGGTATCGAAGTCAAGAATTTCATGATACCTGAGGCCTCTTGTTTTCCAATATTAAGTTCGAGTTTGTCTGAGCAAGTCACAAACAACAAACCCGTGTACCTAGTGTGATCCGTGTTTGAAATCCTGTTGACGCTGAACGTTTGATCTATCGTTCTGGTCTTTTTTTTTTGCGCGTCAATATCAATCGTGATTGTTACGCGCGTAGACTCGTGAGGAACCTTTGTGATAACCTCAACGATTCCACTCGTAGACTCTTGTTGAAATACCTCCACTTCCGGCTGCGCGAAACCAGTCGTAGCCGTTGGTTCTTTGGTCTCTACTTTTGCGGCCTCATCTTTTTTTGTATTCGGAGTGAAATCATTGAATCGGCCTTTGCTAATCGCCATCTGCAATTCGCCGCTCTTCTTAATAACAGAAATTAATCCGTTTCGATCCGTCCGGGCATAGTTTAGAGAGCCTTTCTTAGCTTTAAGGATGTCGAGAACGCCCGGGTCAGGATGTGTGGTGTCATTGGTTCCTCCTGAGTGAGCAAAAAGCTGTGTCGATTCGCTCCATAAACCAAGAAGCTTGTCGTCAAGTCCATTATAACTTGAATGATGCGATAATTTGATAAAATCATAAGGCCCTTGGTCGTTCACTTTTTTGAGGAGGGACTTCATCTCCTCACTCAAGCCAGGAACTTCGGCTTTTGCGAATTGCATGTCGGCTGTCAACAAAGCAGACCAGCCGTCGCTACTTACTGACACAACGATACTTTGATCGTTCTTTGCTGCTCCTGGTCCAGGGCGATCTTGTTCTCCGATTGCATCCTGAGCAATTTTGCGCGTCAGTGTACGGTAAATTTCGCCAAGCGATGACGGCTCAACATCGTCCGTAATATCAGAGAAGTTATCAATAAGGTCACTTGCTTTTGACTTTTTAAGCAGATCAGCGCACAACTTAAGATGTCCTTTTGTTGGTCCGAGAATCTTCAGTCCGAGCTCCTTAAAATTATTCTCAACCTTTTTGACATTGGGATCATCGACGCCGGTGTAGAAAAACAACGATCCTTTGAGAGATTTTTTTAAGGTCTTGATCATGTCTGCATACTTATCCTGAAGCCTTGCGGCATCAAATAGGAATTGCTCCAATTCGTCGTCAGGCAGGTCCGAATGATCCTCCTCTTGCAGAGCAACATTGATTGTCTTTTGCGCATCTGAAGCTCCCGCTGTGCCATTTTCCGCGAAACCGATCTTAGGATCTGCCAACAATGCCATCTTCGGTTGAAGGTCGCCAGCCGCGACCAACGCGGGCAGGCATCCAATGTGATCGCTGTGGCAGTGAGTGACGATTAGTAGGTCTGGTTTGAAGGGGGGATTCTGCTTTAGTAATTTCTTTAGTTGTGATGCAATTCTTGAGTCATCACCCGGATGTCCTCCATCGATGAGGATCGATTTTTTGTTGTTTGTAATTAAAATACAGTCACCATACTTGGTGGTGCCCATATCGAGAAGATGTATTTCCATAGAGTAGGGGTTTTATTCTAAGCACATTCACTTGACCAGTCCGAATTGGCGGTAATCAGCCTGCTAAACTCGTTGTTGGGGATGTATTTCAATTGAAGATCTGGAGTGCCGAAGTCAATCGTATCGCCCTTGGCATTGGTGATTTTGGTGGAGTCCTGGGCAAAGGAGACGTGATGGGGAACAATACAACCATACAAATGCAAGAATACTTCAACATCGGGACGTTGGTTTAAACGGTTCGGGGTGGTCAAAAAAAAAACATCACTCTTCTTTCGATGGCTTCGAAACAAGAGTGATGGGCTCACTTACACGAATATAATCAATACCAGCGATGCTTCAATGTTAAATGGTGTAAAAATCGAGGAGCGAGGGGAGCTTCTTAACAAAACCCGAACAGGAACGCCTTTTTATAGTATTGGAGTTTAAACGCATAAATTAATAGTACAATTGTACTACGTCCTAAACACAGTGTGTTAGAAGTAGAATCGGTAACTTTTCCATAACGTACTTCAAGCTATGGCAATTCTACACTATCCAAGAAATGGCCCAATTTCAGCGTTGAGAACCACGCAAATGCTCTTCTCTATAGCTGCGATTAATGCCTTTATTTTGTTCGGTATTCAGGTATATGGGCAATCTATTGAAAATAGGTTATGGGTATGCGTTGCGAAGACGGTTAACGAGAAATTCTCCTTAAGTGATAATTGCAGGCACTTTACACTAAAGCTCGTGCCCTCAAACAAAACCTTTGAGCAACGCGGTGAGAAAATGGTGCGTGGAAGCTACGAACTCAGTAACGACAAAAAGACATTGACGCTGAAGTCCACCTACAGCCAGGTTTTTCGCGTTGAGCAGCAGGGAGAATTGATTGTGTTGATCGATCAGTCCGAAATTTATTTGACCAAATCCAAGTTCTATTTATTTCCAAAGTGAACCGAGATGGAGATTTCCCCTTTGCATTTTCTGACAAGTACAAATCAAGAATTGCTCGCAGGTGTTGTAAACTGCCTAGAATTCATAAGATCTAGTCGGAAAAATTCCATCGATGCTGGGGTTTAGCAAGAGATATTGCCCCCAGATTTCTACTTAAAAGTCAATTTTAATCAGAAATTTACCGATCGAGCGCACGTTCTAGCAAGCGGCCGGATCATTTATAATTACAATTTTGTGACATGAATGGCTATTATATTCCGTTTATTGAAAGAGGCGAGAATTGACATTTGAAATACTTAGAAGCAAATAAGCGTGCTTCACTATGTGCTTTTAACTAGCTTATAAATAGCTGCCATCATTTGTTGAAATAGCTCGGCATTTTTCTTTATTTTGTTTTTAAACGATGCCAATTGTGGAAGTACGCAAAAAGTTGTTGGCTTGCAAAGGCAACGGTTAACAACAATTTTCATTATCTCCTTGCTAAACTGGGTTTCCGGATTTTTCAAGCAGTAGAATACCGTTGAAGAAAAAAGATCTGCAATTTGCAATTCTGGCATCTGAATCGAATCGCCATAAGAAATCTTGTCGTCAAGCTTAAAGCCGAACTTGGTCCCAAGAAAATCACCAGTAGCCCCGGATGCACCGATTTGATTCAGACTGTGAATCAAGGGATCACGTTCGAATACTTTTGAATTGTCACAAATGACCTGAAGTGATTTTCCTTCCTTGGACCAGTCTGTTAATATCCCAAGCAAGGAATTCATTGTCAGCCCTAGTATCCATGGTTGACTCTCGCCATCGGCCGTCTGGATTTCATCAAGAATTATCTCTGGTTTGTGCGTGATGATATCCAACAACCACTCCATGACTGCATCATTTTTCGAAATAGAATGTAAGCTAGCTTCGTCAAATGTTTTTTTGCCTCTCATTAAGAGCAGAAAATTCTGAAATAGCTTTTCGGCAGATTCCTCTTGACTTAGAAAGTTTGCATAAAGAGCAGAAGCCAAAAACAGGTGAAATTTTGATGCGTAGAATAAGTGATTCGATGGCAGGTAAGGCTCAATGCCGTACTCAATGATTTTTCCAGCCAACGCATACTTTTTATCGTGGTATACAATTCTTGCACGTCTACCGTACCTGGAAAAAATATGCTTGATAACTGCTCGTCCTTGCCTAGTATTCACGAGGTGTTTGCCTTTGATCTCATTACTCTGGACGTCCACGTTCGATCGAATGTATCGAATTATAGAACTCGTTGTCTTTTCGTCCAGATGCACACCCGCATAGACAAAATAAGGCTGATCTGGTTGCAGCAAATCTGCCCCGGTATAGCCTGATTCATCGCAGTAGATCTTCATTTTTACGTGTTTCATTTGTATCTAAGAGTTTCCACCCCAACCTTAATTCATTATTCTAGTGAACATTTTTACTAGGTGTTGCGCGATATCTCAAGATTGTTAAAAGTTTTGGTAAGCGGTTTATCGTCGCCCAAAATAAAAAAGCATCTCCACAGCTTAATGAACGACATTTACGAATCCACGTCAAAAGGTCATGATACATTAGCCGATTTTGTCCACACTGAATTGTCTCATTGGTTGTCATTGTAAAATGTCCACTTCAGTTTCAAGGGTTCATTTGCCTCATATTCCTTGGTTTTTTGTCGTAGTGGTTTCCGATGTTCTGCGCCACAAATAAACAATGCTTTGTCAAACGCGTATTGTCCACTGTAGTAGTATATGGCTCTCAACATCTCGTTCTCACGTTTCTCATGAAGTGCCTTTTCAGTCCTATGCTCGTTTAACAACTTTACGTTATTGGTCTGCGTCAAAAAAGTTTCTTCAATAATTCGCATTCTATCCAGCATCTCTATGCATTCATTGCTGTTCAAGAATTTGTACCCGTCTTGGCTAAGTCTTAGTAGTTTATTGTTCCATAGATCACGGTATTCGCTACTGCCGTCCCAGATAATTTGCGCATCACTAAAAAGGTCAGTCTCTTTTATTGGGTAATTGTCAACCGGGAAATGCTTGACCGAATACTTTTGTAAATAATTTTTGATTGTAATTGCCTCTACTGTTTGCGGTTGATAGTCGAAGGAATAAATTACTTTGAAGACTTCATGAGAAAGTTCTTCAAAAATTATATTCGGTCGTATTTCTTCGATGATCTTGTACAACTCACCAGGATTACACTTGCCATACATTTTATGGAAAGAAGAAAGTACGGTGATATTGAACATGACAATTTACTTCATCACTTCTTTTTCTCGGTCCCGTTTGCAATCGCATCGAGTCCAGCTTCAGCCTTTCTTCCTTCCTCCTTTAATACCTCTTGGGATCTTTTCTCCAAGGTCGCTGCTAGTTTAGAGAAACCAGGTATTTTTGAAAGGCGTGTGACAGCATTTGTCAATTTTATACTCTTGTCTAA
This sequence comes from Ohtaekwangia sp., assembly GCF_036568665.1. Classification (GTDB taxonomy): domain Bacteria; phylum Bacteroidota; class Bacteroidia; order Cytophagales; family Cyclobacteriaceae; genus Ohtaekwangia. Next base: position 21,308 of record NZ_DATCSD010000041.1, read on the forward strand.
TGCATCCATAAGTGGATGATCTGATTTATTATAATCAGAAATCAATTTACCGGGATTCTCCGAGTTTACTTCAAGAATATTGTATAGAAGTTTTACACGAAGATCAGCTGACACATCCTTGTCATCAATTGTATTAATTTGTTTTGACAAACCCTCAAAGGTCTTGCTCAGTACCTCTTTATGACTATACTCTTCTATCAAGCGTTTTGCAAGATTCATTTTTCTATTTGCGGAATAAGCAACCCACAGGACTGGAAGGTAAAGTGGTAAGATGGCAAGTACAATTCTCGGAACTCTGAATATAACCTCTTCTAATGGAATACCTTGAACTATTGAAACGACACTGATTGCAAATGGGATTAGTGAAATGGTAATTAGACCACCTATTGCGATGTTAAATGACTTACGATGACTAGTATTTTCTTCTTCCTCCTTTTGTTTCTTTTCCGAATATGCATAACTAAGTCCTGTGGTCAATGCGTTTGGTAATAGATTCTCAATTTTCTGTAGCACACCATCATAGTCCTGCGTCCATTTTGAAGTCAAGCCTGAGAATTCTTCTTTCTTCTCCTTTGTAAAAGTATTGTATGAATTGCTAGTTTGCTCTGACAACGCCTGCAACACTTTCTCAGAATCTGATATTTTTTGTTTTAGCTCATTGTAGGACTCTTCGAGTTCATCCTTCAACCCCTTTACCTTAGTCTCTTCTCCGTCCTCGTCTTTTTCGGTATACCCAATTATTCTATAGTATAGCTCATCTATTTCTTTTTTTCTATCAGTCATAGACTTGTACAAAGAACTCAATTTCGAATCATAGTCATCTCCCTTTTTAAATGCCTCTTCTAGTTTAACGAGCTTCTCGTCAAGTAATGGCTTTCCATCAAATACTTTTTGGATTTCCCCAATTTGCTCCTCGACCGACTTCGCCTTAGTTTCAATGTTCTGGTAAATTTTTTGGATAAGATCATTATTTGCCACCGAGGACTCTGAATTTGCCTTGATTGTGGTGTACATTGACTCAAAGGATTCATAGCCTGTTCGTAGTTGTACTAACTTGGTTTGAGTCTCTTTTAGATTTTGCTCGATTATGTTTTTTGATTCTTCACTAGAATTTTTAAAGCTAGTAGCATTTTCAGCGGATGTTTTAGCTTCTAACTCGTAGTCGGACGTTTTCTTTTTTAATTGAGATTCAAGGTCGGTTAGCCTAAGCCAAATTTTTTTTCGCTCCTCATCGAGGTAATCAAGTTTATCTTTGCTCATTGGTTTATGGGTATGGTCGTGAAGGAATTAGCATAACGAAGAAGTAGATCAACTCAAGATTAATATCACCTTGTTGACTCCAGATGGGCATTTGATCTGCCTGAAGTCAGATTCGTTGGGCAGGGAATCCTTCCTAAGGTAGTGCTTTTACTTAAAATCTCAATATGTGAAACTGGGTCCCTGCCAACCGTCCCCTTCAATTTCAATAGTCTTGAAGGAATTGGCTCTTTTGCTTGCTTTGGTGTCGTGATGGAAATAGCATTGGCGTCGTAACTATTTGATTAACAGTGTATATATAATGCTTTTGAAAAGTTCGACAATGTCCGAGAGGTCTACTTTTATTCGGTAGTCATGAAATCGTCAATGTCTCCGAAGACAGCGATTGTGAGCTGGACATGTAAGGGATTGTCGGAATCAACATGTAGGGTGAATTTAACGCCACCTGGCCTCTGTGAACTAAATCGGGTGGCGTTGTGCTCGCCCATTCAAAGGCCTCTGAGGGCTTATGAGCAGGACTACCATGGATTTCGCTGAATGGGGTGTTTCCTTATATGTTCCTCCAACTCGAAGACTGAAACATATGTCTTGCGTTCAGTAGTGCGCAACGTTATATATCCCTTGTTATGGTAATTATATAGTGTCTTCTTCGAAATGTCATATTGCTTGCACACTTGGTTCAGAGGTATAAATTCCTGCCGGTGTAAATTGGATTCCTGAATGGCAGCCCTTATCAAAGGAGGGAGTAGGCGCGTAAAGGCTCGCGTGAAGTAGCTCTCAAAAATTTCCCTTACGAATTGCTCCCTTAAATCCATTTTCTATGCTACTGTGAGGTGGTACATTTAGAAACGTCACAGTAAAAACAGGGTTTGTTATCACGATCGCCCGTGATAACAAACTATAGCAAAGAGTATTAAAAGCCACTAAATTTCGAAAAGTTTTTTTTGATCGATATGGGTTGGTATTACGTAGACAATTGTATATCAAGTAATGCCCGCTCTATGCTTTTCTATTTTGACACCTGGGTCGCTAGCCTTTTCGAACATTTCGTCCCATTTGTTATTCGCTACGTCCATTGATTCTTTGTTGACATCAACATAGCGGCTATATGCTGCAAATGTTTTATGGCCTGTTCTACTCATTGAAGTCTTCACTGGAATACCTAGGAAATTGTCGATCGTTGCTGCAGTCTTGCGCATAAATTTTGTGGAGAAGATATCCTTCAAGGGAACCTCTTCGACTTTAACTAGCTTCCCATATTCGTTATACCTTGGGATGAATTTTACCTCGAACCATTTCAGTTTATAGGCTATACTTTTCAGGTTTGTATTCATTCTTTGATTGGTGGGAACGTGAGGAAAAGTTGAGTACTTGTCAAGAATTTCCTGACCGAATTTATTCGCAAGTATTTCCTTATGCGCATTTCCGGTCTTCGCTTCAAAATAGGTGATCACCCCTTGGTTGAGATTGAAGCCATGCTTGCGAAATGACTCGGACATCTTTTTAAGATCTCCATGCCTTGGCCCACCGATGGATACACCAAAGACAAATAAATCCCTTGTTCTTTGGAGCTCCGGGTATTCGGATAAATCAAAATTATAGAACTGCAGGAACTGTTCAACGGATAAGCCAATAGGATCACCATACCGTGCTTTGACTTTTATTTTCTTGTGACTTTTTGGTACCTCGACCTCCTCATATTCTGCTTCTATCCAATTCAGGAATACTCTTAGGTTTTTGAACTGTTTGTGAATCCCTGATCCCTTGATTTTTTGACTTTTAATATAGTCCCTGAACTCTTCGAGTTTCGATTTAGTGATGTCCTGAAGAAAAAGTATTCTACTGTCAGAATTGAATCTTTTGAAGTGTCGCCATGTGGCTCGATATGAATTGATCCCTTCGCCGATTTCCAATTCTTTACACTTGATAAAGTGATCATACCAAGCATTAACAGTCTTTGATTTAACGTCAATAGCGCTTTCATCCTTGGTATATTCCCTCTCGACTAAGTCAGGAATGGGATGGACTTTATTGGTGCCGCACCGTTCGATAATTCCGTTCAACTTGTCCTGAATTGATTTCAAGCTTGCGTTGTATGCCAGCTGTCTCTTTTTCTGCTCTGGGGTTAACGGTGTTAACGCAGTCAGCTTAAAAAGCTGGATATCAGGGTCGAAGCTGCACCCTAGCTGGACGGGATTTACTTTCAGCTCGGTATTAAACCGCCAATGTTCGCCGTCATGGGTATACTGGACCAGAATTGGGGCCTCCCCGAATTTGTCGAGGTAATCCTTTTTGATGAAAATGTTGACTTTTGCCACTTTGCCTTCGGGATTATTAGTTGGGAACTAGTAATCGGAAAGCCCATTTTTTGAACGTATGGGCTATCCCGAAGGTATCGCAAGTGTTTGATTGTCATGTTTTTAGTGTACTGATGCGTAATAGAGAGGAATGACGTGAACGGTATAGGAATACGCTCGAGACCTCTGAAAGCCTTGAATATATACAATATTCGAGGCTTTTTTATTTAGCAGGTTAACAATCAGGTTAACATTTTATTTTTTTTAAAGCATAAAAAAAGCACCAGTTAAAGTGCTTTTCTTTTTTTTGGTAAG
>NZ_DATCSD010000042.1:0-15523 GCF_036568665.1 Ohtaekwangia sp.
TCATAACGATCGGAATAGGTTGGGTATATCCAATACTCTTTACCAAAGATCACCGCTTCCGGGTCGGCATACCACCCCGGGAAAACAGGATTACCGGAAGTCTTCTTCTTATTATCAGTTGTTGATTGTGCGCGAATCGATAATACTGCCAGAAATATACCGGCATATACAAGCGTGGCTTTTTTTATCATGAAGTCAGAATATATAGCGTTGTTCAAAATTCTTCAACAGATCGCTCCGGCTGATTTTCTCCCTGCAACACTGCCATACCTCTCTTCAGATCAAGCGAAAAAGTACACCACATCGTTTCTGCAGTATCGGCTGTGATGTCATCGCATGCAAAGAAAAAAGAAACATGGTAGCGCACAAGAAATACTCCATCAGAGGAAGTATTAAAGTGCAGACTGCTCTCCTCTACCTGCAAGCGCTCTACTTTTCCTTTGCGTGCATACCAATATCCTTCTACCATTTTTTGCACGGAAGTCAGATGTGCATACAGAAATGCCCGCAACTCCTGCGTTCGTGCAGCATCCTGACTTGTTACAGCAGCCGACAGCTCATCGGTCAGCTTCAGTTGTACATGCTCCTGCATGGTTCGTGATAACTTTTCGGTGGAGCACAAAGTTACGGACAACCCTTACCAAATAAAAATGGGATACCTGTTCAGCATCCCATCCCTATATATCACGAAGGAATATTTAATTCGACATCACCTTTCGAAAATCAAGACCATCGGCTACGAGGCTAAAGCTGCGCGGCTTGCGTTCGATCGATGTACCCAGTATAGTCTTTCGTTCATGTTGCTCCTGCCGGCCAATCGTAGAGGTACCGGTAATTTGCCCGATCGCTTCACTCAGCAACGTTTCGCGCACATCGCCCAGCGGATATAGCAGCATACTGTTATCACCATCATATAAATCAGGAACAAAACCATTGGCATAGTCTGATTGCCCGAGTGCATTATATACTTTCAAAACAATGGGCTGCATGCCCCAGGTGTTTTTGGCATCATTCTCCTCATAAAGCGATATAGAGCCTACATTTTTACCATACGTTGTATCACCAATGATATATACCTGCATATAGGGTTTCAGCGCATTGATCACCAGTTCACTGGCTGAAGCCGTGCGACCGCTGGTGAGTACATATACTTTGCTGCCCTGCAGTATAGACCCTACGTTGGATGTCTTGGACGTAAAGTGTGCGGTGAGATACGATTCTCCCAATGTAGGATCGTTGATGATCTCAGTCTGTACGGAATCATTATACTCACGTTTCAGAAATACACTGCTGCTGGTAACCCCTGTACCGATAAGACTGGCGAGATTGTTGGCCGATGTTTCTGAACCACCGCTGTTATAGCGCAGGTCGAGCACAAGGTCTGTTATACCCTTCGCTTTGAAATCAGCAAACACAGATTCCATCTCATCATCGTACGTTGTACTCTGGGAATCGGCACCGGTAGCAAAAAAATTATAAACATAATACCCGATGGTATGATTGCCGGAGGTAATAGTACTGTGCAGAAAGTTCGGATCTTCCTGGTATTCTACCACCGAGAGCGATAGTGTCTTCTCACTATCAAACTGTTCCTTATCTAAATTCAGCGGACGATAGTGAATAGTATAATCGGAAGTAGTTGCTGCGAGTAGAGACTGATAGTTGGAGATCGTCATCTGTGTATCGTTGATGTAGGTAATTACATCACCACGTTTCAGCCCGGCAGTTGCTGCCGGTGATGAAGGTTTTACATACACGATCTGCGCGATAACGTGATCATTGGAAGAACTCTCGCGGTATAGTACATATTCATAACCCGCTTCTTTACTTACGCCTTGCAGCGAGTTAAGAAGGTCCTGGTAATTTTCCTGTATCCATGAGAAGCGATCGGCAGAGTATAGCAGTGAACTGAAAAAATCTTCGGGTCCCAGCGTAAGATCCGGTGAAGATGGAATTTTATCATTCCAGTAATACCAGAACTTCATGTTCTCCAATATCCAGTTATCTACGTACGAGTTATCAGTGCTGGTAGTTGTCGATGGAGTTACTTCATCTTCATCCTTACACGTAGCCAGCAGCACTATCATCATCAACCCCAGCATCCAGCGGGTGGATGGAAAATGAAATACACGCATATACTTTCGGATAATATTTCTTAATTGTAAAGTAACGCTAATCGAGGCAGATTGATTGCCTACAGGTAATAGTTTTTGTCTCGGGAATATACAGGATGGTCGTGAAAACAGTTGCGAGCCTTTTGTTTCCTGCAGATCACGATAGCTATCGGGATTTACGCAGAGGAATGCAAAAATTATTTCCACAGATTTCACAGATGAATGCAGATATAGGGGCACACTATGTTCCCTTGCTCGCACATCTGAAAGCTGGCAGCCTGAAGCTTGCAGCTATTCAAAATTTCTTCTTACTATCATACGCCAACCCCAGGCCTACACTCGAGAGCTTGTTCTCTCCGGCTATCGCGGCATTGGGGAATAGTTTTTTGAACTCGGCTTGTATGAGCGGTACTTCGGTGGACCCTCCGGTGAGAATTACGAGGTTTATATCTTCACGGGTTACTTGTGCCTGTTGCAAACAGTGTGTAACAGACTGCAGGATCTTCTGTACATCTTCGCGAATAGAGGCTTCGAACTGCGCGCGTCCTATAGGTATCGATAAACCTTCTTCTAAAAATCCGAAAGGTGTATGGTATATATCCTGCGAGGTAAGTGCGATCTTGGTTTCTTCTGCCGCTGCCAGTATAGCATGGCCCCGCTCCTGCTCCAATACCTGCAAGAGCCGGTTGAATCGCTTGCGATCGTGCGAGCTGTTCAGCAACTGTCGCATTTGCGTAATGATCTTGGGAGTATATAAGAAATTTACTTTACTCCACTCGGCCAGATCGTGATAAGGCTTTAATGGTACTTCCAGATTTTTTTCACCGTATGTACTTTTATACCCTATCTCCGGCATGATGGCCGCGAGGCTCAATTCTTTATCAAAATCATTTCCGCCAATGCGAACACCGGTGTTGGCCAGTATATCGGATGTGCGATCGGCTTTATTGATGGCGTGGTTGGAGAGGCGAATCACCGTAAAGTCAGATGTACCGCCTCCGAGGTCGGCAACAATCGCGAGCTTCTCACCGGTAAGTTTTACTTCGTGCGCAAAGGCGGCTGCTATCGGTTCGAACTGGAAAGATATATTCTTAAAGCCTACACTCTGTGCTATACTTTTCAATTCCTGTTCTGCGCGCGTGTCAGCATCAGGATCATTATCCACAAAGTGAACCGGGCGGCCCATCACGACATTGTATATCTCGGTGCCGCTATAGTGATCGGCTTTTGTTTTGAGGTTGCGCAGAAAAGAGGCAATGATGTGCTCGAACTTCATCAACTTGCCATTGACGATTGTTCCCTGTTTCATCAGCGATGTGCCGAGTACGCGCTTGAGACTGCGCATGAAGCGGCCGGCCTCGCGTTCAAAAAACAAACTCACCGCTTCGCGCCCGTAGTGCGACTTGTTGGTGGCCTGATCAAAAAAGATAGCGCTGGGTATCGTCACGTGTGTTCCCTCTACCGGAACAAGGTTAACGGTATCGCGATCGGTAATCGCTACACTTGAATTGGAAGTACCGAAATCTATTCCACAGGAAATCTCTCCCATCGCTGCGCTTTTTTTAAGGGGCGCAAGTTGTGTCAAGTATCCGGTTCTTCAAAATCAAACTGCGCGAATAATTATGGCATGTCAGATTGCCTTATCAATTGGAAAGTTTTGACCGCTATAGGCGCGTTTGCTGGTCCAATCTACGGCAGTGCCTGACCAAAATTCGTCAGACTCCGGTAATCCAAGTGGAAGAAATGCTGCGCTGCATAGGTACAGGCTGCCGGTGGAAATATAGTGTTCACCCACTTCAGGCTGATGTCCGGCAAAGCCGATGGTAAGCCAGCCGGCTTTATCAAATGTACCGGGCGCTTCCATGCTGCGTTTCATCACCGCGGTTAAAGCAGCACGCACTTGTGCAGGTGGCAACGCAGCCGGTAATATTTTTTGCAAAGCAACTTGTGCCAGCAACTGAAAGGCTCCACAGCGATATGCCAACGACCGGCCTACCGGGGGAAATGTACCTTCCGGTGAGATCAACCGTTCCTGTATAGCAGCATAACGAACAGCACGTTTCTCTACCACAGGAAGTATATCTTTCATCGCTCCCTTCTCCTGGTATATAGTGCGCACGATGTCGAGCATCATCGGTTGAATAACATAACTGTTATAGTAGTCGTAATGAAAATCAGGGCCATCGCCATATATCCCATCTCCTTTATACCAGGCTTCGTGTTGCTTCAACGCATAGTCTATGCGAACTGCATCGTAGTGTCCGGTAAATTTCAGCAACGCTGCTTCGATCATGGCAGTAAACAGGAGCCAGTTGCTATAGTAAGGGGTAATAACGCGTGTTGATTCCAACGCAGTAACCAAATGCTTTTGTGTTGTTGCATCCAGGTTGCGCCATAGCTGTCGTGGTGCGCGTATCAACGCATGCGCAAGAAATGCAGCATCGACCAATGGCTGTGCTCCCTCCGTAAAATTCATATAGTCGGGTGACGAAGGCGTTACTGCATTTCGTATAGACGATACTGCGAGGTCTATAAATTTCTTCCGCTCTTTTCCCTCGGCAGTTGTATCTTCTCCGAGTTCGAGCCACGGTGCTATACCGGTAAGACTTCGACCAAGCGCTTCGAGATGTGATACCTGTTGCCGGCTTTGTGCACCGGCCGATGTTTCTACCGGCATGGTTGCTTTCAACTTCTGTTGACTCAATGCCGTTAACACCGGTGATACAATCTTTGAAATGGTTTTTATCCAATAGTCGCGATCGTTCGGTATAGCGGGTGTCCGTTGTGATACAACGGACCGGGTATACGGTGCAGCACCGGCTATACCGAACAAGGAAAGTCCTTTGATGAAATTTCTTCTGATCATCACCTGCGATCTATTTTCTGAAATTTACTTCAGCTTGCACAATTCACTGCCGGCCAGCAGGAATGCTCCTGATCCATACTCCTGGTAATTATCGATCGTTACTTTATCAGGCGCAGCTCCTATAGGTTGCACCCATTGCAGCCTGCCTTCGGATGTTACATAGTTATTCAAACCTTGCCATGCTTTTTTCACTACCGGTAAATACTCTTTCTTATCCAATATACCGTTGTTGATTCCCCAGGTAATAGCATAGCAGAAGAATGATGAACCACTTGTTTCAGGATGCGGCACTTCGGCAGGGTCCAGCAAGCTTGGTCTCCACAAGCCATCTTCCTGTTGTATCTTTTTTACAGACGCAGCCATCTCTTTTAACAACGCAACGTACTGGCTGTACTTCGGATTGTCTTTCGGCAGATATTGCAATACACGAACGGTTCCGGCCATAACCCAACCGTTGCCGCGTGCCCAGAAAGTTTTTTTACCGCTGGGAGTTTTCTTATCGAAGTAGCTCTTGTCGCGATAGAACAGGTGCTCTTCTTTGTCGTAAAGAAAATCGTATGTATCCCAGAACATCGTGTTCAGAAAATCGATATAGCGTTGATCGCCAGTGGCAGCAGCCAATCGCGCCAATACAGGAGGTGCCATAAAGAGTGCATCGCACCACCACCAGTCTTCTCGGCCGGGGTTGGGTGTAGCAATGAGTGTATCAAATGTATTGCGTATGTCCTCGATCATCTTCGGATCCTTTTTGATAGCATAGATCTCGAGATAGGTTTGGCCCTTCGCATGGTCGTCTGCATGACGCAGGCGCCTGGCTAGTTTCCAGTCGAAAGACTCCGACCATTTTATAGCAGCATCCAGATATTTTTGATCCTGTGTTGTTTGATAAGTGGCCATTACACCGGTATAAAAAGCTGCCCGCGCCCAGTCGTTTTCATTCTTCTCGTTAATCGTTACCGGGTTGCTCAGTTGCCAGTCGCACACGTGACGCATCTGATTCACGATGAATGTTTTACTATAGAGATCAGGTTTCTTCTGGCTGAAAGCTGGTGTAATAATCAGCAGTGCCAGTATCAGGTTGCACAAGGCAAGCATTCTATTTTTCATGAAGCAGGTTGGGTTACGCGATATACTTTAAATGTGCCGGCATTAACCAGCGGCTTAATCTACTAAAAAGTTATAATTATTATCTCTGCCTCTGTGACGAATGGCAGCATAGGCTACCCTGAATTGCTTCGAATAGATTTTCTATTAGCAATGAGGCAGGAGCAATGGGCGTAAAGTTGAAAGTATAAATGCAGCCGCAGTTAATGAATATCGAACAAAGGAATATCGATTAATGAATGTTGAAGTAAAAGACACTCTTTATACAGTTAACGTGTAACGAATAACTGTTAATAGAAACTGAATGTCGAACAAGGAACACTGATTAACGAATGTCGAACTAAAAGGCACTCTTTATACAGTTAACGTTTAACGAATAACGGATAATTTTTACTTTCAGCTTTACACTTTACGCATCATGCTCCACAAGTATATATATTCATCTATAACTATAGCATCAACACGTTGGCACGAATTTTTACAAGCGTGTCTAAACATAGCTTGTATCCTTTTTTCTACAGTAAACTTCAAGTGGTTAAACATCATTCAAGAATTATATACCACGGAAGGGGTACGCGAAAATTAAATTCATGAAAATAGTTAGCAAGCAGTGTATTGCTATATATATTTTTTTATATTCGAGCCATCTATTGCCTACAGGTAGGCAGGTTAGGATTAAAAGCCGATAACTCCAGACGGGATGTTATCGGTTTTTTCATTTATAGTGTATGGTAATTTACTTCTGCGTGTAGCCTGTAAGTTGTAACAAATAAAATAGAAAGCTAAAAGCGGAAAGTATAATGCACTACTCTTGCTTTAAGCTTTACACTTTGTGCTTTGAGCTTGTATTGAATATCAAACAAGGAACATCGATTAACGAATATCGAAGTAGAAAGAGTAGAAACAGAAAGTTTAAAGTAGGAAGGCAGAAAGTATAAATACACACTCTTAACTTTGCGCTTTACACTTTCTGCGGGAAACCAACGGATCAACTAGGGATTGCGTGGCTGAATAAGCTTGGCAACCAAACCTGTCCAACCGGTTTGATGCGTAGCTCCCACTCCTCTCCCATTGTCGCCATGGAAGTATTCGTAAAAGAATATATAGTTGTTAAACTCAGGTGTGTTCTGCACCGGAGGATGATGACGGAATACCGGTCGCTTACCTTCACTGTCTTTGGTAAATATTTTTATTAAACGTTCTGAAAGATCATCGGCTATCTCCATCAGCGTTCGCATTTGTCCGGAGCCGGTAGGATGTTCTATTTTAAAATCTTCTCCGTAGTATTGATAGAAGCGTTGCAATGATTCGATCAACAAATAATTTACCGGGAACCATATAGGGCCACGCCAGTTGGAGTTACCGCCAAACATACCCGAATCACTTTCGCCCGGAGTATATTTCACGGTAAATTCACTTCCATTGGTCTGAAAGCGGAACGGCACTTCTTCATATACTTTGGACAATGCACGCACACCATACGGTGACAGAAATTCTGTTTCATCAAGCATGCGTTTCAGTATACGTTTCATACGATGCCCGCGCAGTAACGAGAGCAAGTGTCGTTGCTTTCTTCCTTTGTCTACCCAGCGAGAAATGAGGTTGGCAAGATCAGGCCTATATTTCAGGAACCATTCCAGTCGCTCGGTAAATTCCGGATTTGATTCGAATACTTCTTCATCCAATATTTCTACTGCGAAGAGTGGAATCAATCCTACCATCGAACGAACTTTCATGCGAATACTTCGATTGTCAGAAGTCTGCAATACATCGTAGAAAAATTCGTCTTCCTCATCCCACAGATTAATACCTTCGTTACCAATGTTGGTCATGGCACCTGCTATATATAGGAAGTGCTCAAAGAATTTAGTCGAGAGGCTTTGATACGTTGGGTTTTCTTTGGCAAGCTCCAATGACAGACGCAGCATGTTCAAGGTAAACATGGCCATCCAGCTTGTACCGTCCGACTGTTCTATAAATTCTCCCGGTGCCAGCGGTGCACTGCGATCAAACACACCAATATTATCCATCCCGAGGAATCCTCCCTGGAAAATGTTATTGCCACCGTGATCTTTTTTGTTTACCCACCACGTAAAATTCAATAGCAGTTTATGAAATACTTCTTCGAGAAATTTACGATCTCCTTTACCTCCACGCTGCTTCTCATCAATCTTATATACTCGATAGGTTGCCCAGGCATGTACTGGTGGATTAACATCACTGAACGACCACTCATACGCTGGCAGTTGTCCGTTCGGATGCATATACCACTCCTTCGTGAGTAAGAGCAATTGATGTTTGGCAAACTCGGCATCGACCAATGCAAAAGGTATAGTATGGAAGGCGAGATCCCACGCGGCATACCACGGATACTCCCACTTATCCGGCATCGAAATTATATCGCCATTGTTCAGGTGAGGCCACTCGTGGTTTCTTCCTTTCTTGCGTTGTGCCGGTGGTGGTGGTTGACCGGGGTCGCCATTCAACCACTTGGTTACATCGTAGTAATAAAATTGTTTACTCCATAGCATACCGGCAAATGCCTGGCGCTGTATATTTTTTCGGTCTTCGTCCTGGATGTTATGTTGTATCTCGGCATAGAACTCATTCGCTTCAGCAATGCGTTTGTTCATGATCGCCTGGAAATCACCAAACGGTTTTGTTTTGAACTCCCGCACCAGTCGCAACTGTATCACTACTGTTTTTCCGGAGTCGATCGTAGCATTATAGTTCAATGCAGCTTTTGTTCCGCGCGGAAAGCGATTGATCGCTTCTTTCTTTCCATTGATCAGATGTTCGTGAATACCATCTTTAAAGGTGCCCGAAGAAGGAAAATTATAGAGACGCGCGGTGTTGGTTTCGTTCTCGCAAAATAGTGTTGTACATTTTTCTTCTGCAAAAAGATAGAAGCGCCCCAGTTCAGGATGATTGATCTGGATGATACCGGTATCATCGAGGTACATTTCAGGCTTACGTGCATTTTTATTCCAGCTCCATGTATTGCGAAACCATAGCTGCGGCAGTATGTGCAGGAAAGCCTGCTCCGGCCCCATGTTGCGCACAGTGATGCGGATGAGTATATCTTCCGTATCGGCTTTGGCGTACTCTATAAATACATCAAAGTATTTATGTTCATCAAATATACCGGTGTCCATCAACTCGAACTCCGGGTCATTACGCGTTCGCTTTGCATTTTCATCGCGTAACTGCTGATAGGGAAATGCTGCCTGCGGATATTTATAGAGCATCTTCATGTACGAGTGTGTTGGCGTACTGTCGAGATAGTAGTAATGCTCTTTACAATCTTCTGCGTGGTTGCCTTCTTTGCTGGTAAGACCAAAGAGGCGCTCTTTCAACATAGAATCTTTCTTGTTCCAAAGCGCCAGCGAAAAGCACAGCAACTGTTCATCATCGCTGATCCCTCCTATACCTTCTTCTCCCCAGCGATATGCTTTGCTTCGCGCATCTTCGTGCGAGATGCATCCCCATGCATCTCCATTCGCGGTATAGTCTTCACGCACCGTGGCCCATTGGCGCTCTGTAAGATAAGGACCAAATTTCTTCCAGCTCTTTGTTTTGTCCTGGTCTTCCTGCAATCGTACTTTCTCCGAACTCATACAAATAAAAAATTTTAATATTCAACGGACGGGGTATCCGCAAAAGTGTAATTCAATTGATGAAAGGTATATATAAAAAAATCAACCGTTGTCTTCAAAGCCGGGATATAGCAGCATACCTCCGTCTACAAACAAGGTAATGCCGTTCACATACTCGGCATCATCGGAAGCCAGCCATACCGCTGCCTTCCCTATATCTTCTGCTTCGCCAATACGTTTGGCCGGTATAAGTTTCAATAATTGTTCATACGCCTGCGGTGTTTGCCATGCCGCATAATTGATAGGTGTGCGTATCGCTCCGGGGCCAATACTGTTCACACGGATCTTGAGCGGTGCATACTCCTGTGCTATAGTCTTCATCAGCATCATTACACCACCTTTCGATGCTGCATAGTTGGCATGACCTGCCCAGGGTATAACTTCGTGGACGGAACTCATGCAGATAATTTTACCAGCCGATGCAGAACGCTCAGGCACAATACCTCTGCGGATAAATTCCTGGACGGCCTCGCGCGCACAGAGAAACTGCCCTGTAAGGTTGATGCCGATAACATGATTCCATTGCTCAAGCGACATCTCGTGAAATTTAGCATCGCGTTGCAACCCGGCATTATTAACGAGTATATCTACGGTGCCATAGCGACTGATGGTTTCCCGAAACATCTGCTTTACGTCTGCTTCCTGACTTACGTCTGCCTTGTAAATAAAGCCTTCGCCTCCCTCCTGTTTTATTGATTCTAAAACTTCTTCTGCTTTATCGGGACTGCTGGAATAATTTACAACAACGCTGGCTCCATCGGCTGCCAATGCTTTGGCTACACCGGCTCCTATACCAGAGCTTGCTCCTGTAACAATGGCCACCTGTCCCTGAAGTTTTTTGCTCTTTGCTGTCATGTCTATTTTTATTTTGTAATGATTTACAACTATTCCTGCTTTTCTGCAAGGGAGGTGGCAGGGCTCTGTTAATCATTAATCGTTAATTAAAAATCTGTGGCCGCAGAACTTATAACGGTTAACGATTAACGGATAACGGTTCAAAAAAAAACAGGCAAGATACCTTTCGATACCTCGCCTGCAACCCCTGAAAACTATATATCTTAAATCAGATACTGGGTGGGATGAGTTTATATACCACAGGTGTTACAATGCGGGAGAGCAGTGTAGAACTGATCAATCCTCCAATGAGCACGATGGCCAACGGTGCTATCAACGGATTAGTAGAAAGTGCTATCGGCAACAAACCTCCAATGGCTGTAAGTGATGTGAGCACGATTGGCAGGAAGCGTACTTCACCGGCTTCGCGTATAGCCTCCTCTACCGACTTGCCTTGCTGACGAAGCTGATTGGTAAAATCAACCAGCAAAATAGAATTCTTTACTTCTACACCGGCCAGCGCGATCAACCCGATGATCGCTACGAACGACAGTGGATTACCGGTGATAAGCAGTGCCAATAATGCACCTACTATACCGAGTGGAATTACACTCAACACGATGAGCATACTCTTGAATGTTTTGAACATGAGAATGAGTACGGCTACGAACATGAACACGGTTACAATGATTACAGTGCCGAGTCCGCCAAACGATTCGTTGCTGGCTTCTACATCGCCTCCCATCATATAGCTATAGCCCTGCGGAAGTTTCATGGCTTCCATTTTGGTAACTATATCTTTGATCACGACATCGCTCAGGTATCCTTTCTTTACGAAAGATGATATCGACACCATTCTGATCTTGTTATAGTGATTGATGCTGAGCGGGGATGATTCCAGTTTCAGTGAGGCGATCTGATCCAATGGCACGGAAGCTCCCTGACGGGTGTTCACAAAAAGATTATCCAATGAAGCAAGTGTAGCTCTCTCCTGCTTGGGTGTGGTGAGGTATATATCATAGTCTTCACCTTCCACATCCGAGAAATTACCTACGTTGAGTCCCGCTACAGCCAGGCGAATGGTGCGATCTATATCTACAGTGTTTATACCAGTCATACGCGCTTTATCCTGGTTGATCACCACACGCATATCGCTTTTCAAATTGCTTACCGGGTTGTTCACGTAGAGTGTACCTTCGGTATGCTGCATCATGGTTTCTATACGGCTTGCCAGTGCACGCAAAGTATCGAGGTTATCACCCAACAACCGTACCTCTACCGGTGCCACTACCGGAGGACCTTGTTCAAAATTCTTGACTTCAATTTTGGCACCTGCATATTGCTGAAACTCTTCGCGCAGTTTGTTGATGATCTCCAGTTTTTTATCAGGCGAGGTGTGCTCATCGAGCTGTACAAAAGTCTGTGCAAAGTCTGTGCGCTCATTCTCCTGTGTTACGTTATAGTATACTCTCGGATTTCCTTTACCCACGTTGGATGCATAGTATTGTACTTCCGGTATTTTGCTCACTACTTTTTCTACATAGTGCGAAACAGAATCGGTGTGTTCCAAATTCGTTTGTAAAGGTGTAATGGTGTTGATAACAAATTGTGGTTTCTCTGAAGCCGGGAACAGTGCAAAACCAATTACCGGGAACAACTGCATGGAACCAAAGAAGATCAAGCCCGCCACAATCGTTGTTACGATCGGATACTTCAAGGCTTTATCCAATAAACGTGCATAGCTGCTATGAATCATCTTCTGCAACACGCGCAGAAATATGTTGCCTTCGCCATGCTCATGTGTTTTTAATATTCTGCTGGAGAGGAAAGGAATTACCGTAATCGATACTACCATGGAAGCCAACACTGCCATGATAACGGCCAGTGGTAAACCGCGGATAAAATCACCGGCACCTTCGGGTAAAAATACCAGTGGCATAAAAGCGATAATGAGTGTTACTGTACAGCCTACTACAGCCAAACCAATCTGGCGTGTAGCCTTCAGCGTTGCATCGAGACGTGAATGTCCTTCGCGCATCCAACGCTCTATATTTTCTACTACTACTATACTATCGTCTACCAGCAATCCCAATGCTACCACTAACCCTACAATGCTCAACTGATTCAGACTGATGCCAAACATATTCAACAACACCAGGCCTATTGCCAATGATAGCGGTATAGAAATCATTACCACCGTAGCAGCACGCCAGCCTAAGGGCAGCAGTGTAATAGACACTAACAAAATGGCGATCAGAAAATCTTTCCCTAAACCTGAGAGACGACCATTTACATTATCGGCCTGATCGAAGTGGTGAACCATATCTATATTCGCGGGTAATTTGGCAGCGAAAGATTCCAGCACAGGCTTATATACTTTTTGTGTGTTGGTAATATTGAGTCCCGGCTTTTGAGCCGCTACTACAAATACACAGCGATGTCCATTCAGGCGAGTGATGTGTTTTGTTTCATCAAATGTTGTATAGGCATCCGCTACATCTTTCAGCAGTATGTTCTTATTGTTGGCAGAGTATACAATGGTATTCTGAATTTCTTCCAGCGATTTATAGTTACCACTGGTTTTTATACTGAACGATTTGGAACCGGCCTCCACACTACCTCCGGGTATGTTAGCCATTTCGCTTTGCAAACTTCCGATGATAGCATCCAATGGTATATGCATTTGTGCAATCTTCTCGAGGCGAAGCTCGATGCGCACAATCTGTTCAGGAAGACCCTGTACTTCTACATTCTTGAGCAGTGGTATACGTTCCAGTTCGTCTTGCAGATCTTCAGCATAGTATTTCAGTTTTGTACGCGAAGCATTTTCAGAAATCAATGCCACCTGTATTACGTTTACATCGGATGGTTGAAATTTATTGATCTCGAGACTATAAATGTCGCTCGGTAATTCCGGACGAAGGCTGTTGATCTCGCGCACAAGCTCCTGGTATTTTTCGTCCGGATCACTTTCATATTTATACTCTACACGAAATACTGCCAGACCATCGCTAATGTTGGTGCGAATGCGTTTCATATCTTCCAGCTCGTTGATCTTTTCTTCTATAGGATCAACCACGAGCTCTTCCATATCTTTCGGACTTGTGCCGGGATATACTACGATGATCGCATATTGAGGCGACTCTACTTCAGGGTCTTCGCTGCGGGGCATGGTGAACAGTGTAGTTATACCCAACGCTACCGCCATGAGAAACATCACCAGCGTAAACTGGTAGTTCTTTACTGCATATTCTGAAATCTTCATAACAATTAAGGCTTGATGGTGATAGGAGAATTATCCGAGAGATAAGCGCTTCCGGCAATGATCAGGGCATCGGCATTTTCAAGTCCTTTGCTGATGCGTATAGTCTCACCGTTGAACGATTCGATGATCACCGGCTGTTTGTGCGCGGTCTTCTTGTCGGAAGTTACAAAGACAAACCCTTCATTGTCGTTGGCATCAAGCACCGCTTCATACGGTATACTCCATGATGAAACCGATTTACCGGATTGGATCGTTGCCTGTGCAAACATACCGGTGGCCAGTTTTACGCCTTCAGTTTTCAGTTGCAGCTCTATGGTAAATGTACCGGTCTGTACATCGGATGTTTCTGACTTGCGTATTACAGTTGCCTGAAATGTTTTGTTCGGGAATGCGTCTACCTGTACCGTTGCAGCATCCTGTAAATTTACTGTGCTCCACTGTTTATCGCTCACGCTTACTTTCAATACCCATTTACCTTGTGCGGCACCGTTGGTAGTAAGTATAGGATTGCCGCTGCTTACTACTTGCCCGGCATTTACAAATTTGTGTAGTACATACCCGCTTTCCGGTGCGTGTATCTCGGCAAAACTGCGGTTAAAGGTAGCGGCCTGTAATTGTTCTTTGGCTACAGCTAAAGCTGTTTCGGTATTTTGTAATTGTTCGAGCGTGGCTACGCTGTCTTTATACAGATTGGTAACCCGTTGAAAATCGCGTTGTGTCTTTTCATAGTTATGACGTGCCTGCGATACCTGTGCATTTATCTCGGTGAGATTCAAGGTAGCAAGCAACTGTCCTTTCTTAACGCGATCGCCTTCTTTTACCAATACAGTATTTACTACACCGGTAATTTTGAAAGACAATACAGTTTCATCATCCGTTGTTAATTGTCCGGAAGCTTTAATGGCACTGAGTGCTGAGCTCTTTTCGAGTGATACTACTTTTACAGGTATAGGATCCGTTGCGGGTGGAATGCCTGCTGTCTTTCCTTTGCTGTCGGTACATGCCTGCAACAGAAGCATGAGCGCTGCGAGCACCAGTACTGTTATCGTAAAGTGTTGGGTGAATTTTTTCATACGGTTATGGAGTTATAAATGTTTTGGTTGATTAAAGTGGATAAGAAGCTGTTTCGCGTTCAAGCCTGGCTTCGGCTGTAAGCATCTCGAACAATCGCAGACTTTGCTGCAGTTGAGACGCGGTTAATTGATTGCGTGCATCCAGAAACTCGATCAATGTGTTTACACCTTGCTGGTATCCTTTATCGATCAGGTTGAAATAGCTTTGTGCTGATTTCAATTGCTCCTGCGATGCAGAGTAATTCCGTATAGTCGTATGCAAATCGTTGCGCGCTACTGATACTGACAGTTGAAGTTGTTTGGTGGTATTCTGAAGATTAAATTCTGTTTTCTGTATCTCCAGTTTGCTCTGGCGTATATTCATAGCGTTGCGAAAGCCCTGGAACAACGGCAATGATAATTGCACCCCTACGAGGTAATAGCGTGAGTCATGATTTACTTTCCAGTCGCTCGCCTGTGAGCCCAGGTCGAGAAATGCATTTACTTTCGGCACACGTGTAAGGCGATTCATGCGCAGCGAAGATTGGTTGATAGAGCGTGCTGTCTGCAGCATCTGTAATTCTTCGCGTTGATTCATCGTGCCGGTAGTATCCGGTATAGCACCTGCTTGT
>NZ_DATCSD010000043.1:0-5461 GCF_036568665.1 Ohtaekwangia sp.
ATTTATTGGGTATAAAACTAAAGAAGTACCTGTAGGTAGCCAGACAAAGCTGGATGTCCCTATGGAAGAAGACATCGCTACACTACAGGAAGTTGTAGTAGTCGGATATGGTGAGCAGAAGAAGGCTTTGAACACAGGTGCTAACCTGCAAGTGAGAGGTGAAGACCTGATGAAGCAGAGCTCTACTAATGCTTTGCAGGCATTGCAAGGTCAGGCTCCTGGCGTGCAAGTCACTTCTACCTCCGGGCAGCCAGGCGAAGCGATGAAAGTTACGATTCGTGGTGTGGGTTCTACTATTGGTAACACCCCGCTATACGTTGTGGATGGAGTGATTACAAGCGACATCACCTACCTGAACAACGGAGATATAGCTTCATTGACTGTTTTGAAAGATGCCGCATCGGCAGCGATCTATGGTTCGCAGGCAGCAAGTGGTGTTGTGCTTATCACCACCAAAAAAGGTAAATCAGGCCACGCTCAGGTAACATTCGATTCTTATTATGGTGTGCAGAATGTTGCCAGAAAAATAGGCTTGCTGAATGCACAGGAATATGCCATTATTGCTAACGAAGCTGCCGTAAATTCTGGTAGCTCTCCCGTATATTCCAGCCACTATATCGATTCATTGAAAAATGCAGGCACAAACTGGATGGACGAGATGTTCGTGAAAAATGCCCCTACACAGAATTATTCTATTGGTGTATCGGGTGGTAACGATAAATCAGTTTATTCTTCATCACTTTCTTATTTGTCTCAGGCTGGTATTGTAGGTGGTAAAGATTATTCAAACTATAAGCGCTATAATTTCCGCTTTAACTCAGAGCATAAATTATACAAAGATATATTGACTGTGGGCGAGAACATGAACTTCGCGTTTGTGGATAACCATGGTATAGGGGTGGGTAATCAGTACAACAACACATTACGTGGCGCATTTGGAACTACGCCTTTGTTGAAGAATGACAAGTCTGATTCAGTGGGTATGTTCAACCAGGCGAATCCGTATTATTCCATGGTATATAACAGCCAGAGCCGGAACAAGACACAGCGTGTTATCGGAAATATATACTTCCAGGTTGAACCAATTCATAATTTGAAATTCAGAACAAGCCTCGGTATAGATTACAGCTCATACGATGGTCAGTCGTATGCGCCGAAATATACACTGTCAGCATATTCGTTTAACAAGATACCATCGGTAAGCCAATCGATGAACAAAGGGCAGACCCTTCTTTGGGATAACTTGTTAAGCTATGGATTTACAGTAGCAGAGAAGCACAGATTTGATGTAATGGCGGGTACTTCTATGTATAAATATGGAGGAAGCTATTTAAATGCTACCAAGACGGGTTCCGTCTTTCATGATGTTGACCACGCATGGATCAGCAATGGAACAAGCAGCACGGCTACAGCAACCGGTGCAGCATACGATCCTGATCACCGCTTGTCATACTTCGGACGATTGAACTACAACTATGAAGAAAAGTATTTGTTCAACGCAACCTTCCGCGCTGACGGTTCTTCCAAGTTTGCGAAAGGTAATCAGTGGGGATATTTCCCATCGGTATCTGCAGGCTGGGTAATTACGAATGAATCATTCATGGATAATACCAGCAACTGGTTGAATTCATTCAAACTGCGGGCAAGCTGGGGACAAGTGGGTAGCCAGAACGTTTCTGCTTTCCAATATCAGGCGCCTGTTAATTTCAGCAATACATACTATATCTTCGGTAATAAGGAAGGTGTTATTACCCCGGGTTCTTATCCTAGCAGGTTGTCAAATCCAAGCTTGAAATGGGAAACATCTGAACAAACCGATGTTGGTTTTGATGCTGCATTCCTCAATGGTAAACTGACGGCAAATCTTGACTGGTATATTAAGACAAATAAGAACTGGTTAATCAATGCGCCTGTTCTGGCAACCGCGGGTGCTGATGCCCCCTTTATCAACGGTGGAGGTGTAAAGAACAGAGGTCTTGAGCTGGCACTTGCTTACAATAACAGTTTGGGCGATCTTAATTATCGTGTAGGCGTAAATGGAGCTTACAACAAAAATACAGTGAGTAAAATACCTAATGCTGACGGCATTATTCATGGTCCCACCAATCAGCTGTATGCTAATTCTCCGGAATTTTATAGAGCAACCAATGGGCTTCCAGCCGGTTATTTTTGGGGGTACAAAACCAATGGACTGTTCCAGAATGAGGCGGATGTAAAATCTTACACTGGCAAAGATGGCGCTCTCCTGCAACCAAGTGCTAAACCTGGAGATGTTCGCTTTGTAGACGAAAATGGCGATGGCGTAATTGATGAGAAAGACAAGACGATGATCGGTAACCCTAACCCTAAATATACTTTTGGGTTCTCAATAGCTGCAGACTACAAAGGGTTTGACTTGTCTATTCAGGCCAGTGGAGTTGCAGGAAACCAGATAGTACAATCGTATACAAGCCCTTCCGGCAGGAATAATAATTATACTACAGAAATACTGGAACGCTGGCATGGAGAAGGTACATCGAACAAAATACCACGTGTGACTGAGGCTAACGAAAACTGGGCTAACTTCTCGGATCTGTATGTTCACAACGGCGATTATCTCAGAATAAACAATGTTACCCTGGGATACGATTTGACCAAGGTCATTAAGCAGAATTACTTGTCACAATGCAGACTTTATGTTTCAGCGTTGAACCTCTTCACCTTTACCAAATACAATGGTATGGATCCCGAAATTGGTTATGCACCGCCAATCACTGGTGGAGGCTCATCAGCCTTTAGCTCAGGAGTTGATGTTGGATATTACCCACGCCCCAGAACCTACATGGTTGGGTTGAATGTGAAATTCTAAAAAACGAAATGTATGAGAAAGTTTAATATATATACAATAGTTGTAAGCCTGTTGGTATTGAGCGGATGTAGTGATTTTCTGGATACCCAGTCATACACAACATCAACAGTTGAAAATTATTACAAAACACCTGCGGAAGTGTACAGCGCATTGGTAGGATGTTATGACGGTGTGCAGAGTTTATGGTCGGGTGGTGGGGCCTTCCCTGTAGTGTCGGAGATCTTTTCAGATAACGTTTTTGGCGGCGGAGGTAATGGAGATGGTTTGGGAATGCAATTGTTGGATGAATTTGATAAGAGCCGTTCGCCATCTGATCAAAGTATATTCAATGCGGCTTGGGTTAATTATTACAAAGCTATTTATCGTTGCAATATACTCTTAGGTAAACTTGACCAGGTTGATTGGGGAACAGATACAAGCCTCAAAACAACATACGAAGCTGAAGTGAGGTTTCTTCGCGCCTTCATGTACTTTGATATGGTTCGTTTATGGGGTAGTGTCCCGTTGTTGACAGAGCCATCTGCGGATAACATCGCTCCATCTGATCCTCAAGTCATATATGCGCAAATAGCACAAGACCTGGTGTTTGCAAGTGAAAATTTGCCGGCCACTTCGTATGCTAGCCAACCTGTAACTACCCACGGACGAGTTACCAAGTGGGCGGCTGAGTCACTGATCGGAAGAGTATATCTCTTCTATACCGGTTATTATCAGCAACAAGATCTGGCAGGTGTTGTTACAAAAGCACAGGCACTCGCATACCTGGAAGATGTAATTGCCAATAGTGGTCACGGTCTTGTCTCGACTTTTGCAAATCTCTGGCCCGCAGCTTCTGTGGACAACTATGCAGGTGAGGATAACAAAGAAACAGTCTTTGCTATCAAGTATACCTATACCAGCGATTACTCTACAGGAAATGATGATGGTAACAAATGGTTGGTTTTGTTGGGTATGCGAAGCTTCTCATCGTATCCGTATGGAAATGGATGGGGAGTGGGTACTGTCAATCCTAAGTTATGGGATGCTTATAACAGTACCGATACACGTAAAGTGGCTTCGATTATATCCATTGAAGGCGAAAACCTGGCTTTCAAAAACCAGGCTGATCAACGTGAATATACAGGGTACTACATTAAGAAGTATACTCCTATGTCAAATAAGGATGGTTCAAGTGTAGCGCAAACATTGGCCGCCAATGCCGGGTTAAAGAGTGATTTTCAGATTGCTCAATTCCAGGATTACGTGGTAATTCGTTATGCAGACGTTCTGCTGATGGCAGCAGAATTAGGCAGTCCAAGTGCTCAATCCTATTTCGATCAGGTAAGACAACGTGCTTATGGGGCTAACTTTAGTCAACTGCCTGTGTCGCAGGAAAATATTATGAATGAGCGCAGACTTGAGTTTGCATTGGAAGGTATACGCTATTGGGATTTACTTCGCCAGGGAGTTGATGTTGCGGCAAATGCGATTGCTGAAACTACACAGGTGCTGAACGGAGGAGTTACAGCAACCAAGACAATCAGTGCTTCGAAAATTCTGGCGACGAAAGGATTGCAGCAGATACCTGATACACAAATAAGTTTATCGAATGGAGTGTTGAAGCAAAACGCAGGGTGGTAGTAGTTTACAACATTAATTATTGTAATTTATGAAAGTCGATAATAGAAAAATTTTGATGATAGCGGCTGTGATATTCACATCAATAGCCTGCCAGGAAGATCATGACTTGGGTGCGCCTCTGAAAGCCTCAGATTTGAAATTCTCGGTTACACAAGATCCAGCGTATGATCATAGAGTATATCTTGCCAGTCAAACAGATGGTATAATTCCTTTTTGGGATTATGGGCTCGGTATATCAAATCACCCTGTTGATACGATAGTCATCCCGTTCGGGGGGGATTTCTGGATTAAATATAGTGCCTTGGGAAGAGCGGGTGCTGTTACCGATTCAGCTAAAATAACGATCGCCGAAAATGATCCTGCATTTTTTTCTGATCCGAAGTGGAACTTCCTCACGAATGGTGCTGCAGGAAAGACATGGATATTTGATCCAACAGATCCTATTAGTTATTATGGTGATGGCTGGTTATATGATCCTGGAACTTGCCCTGACTGGTCAGGCTTCCCTTGCGGAACAGACTGGGGAGAAGTCACTTTCGACTTAAATGGAAGGTATAATCTTACCGTAAAACAAAAAGCGTCATCTGGTGATACGTATGCTACTAAAAAAGGTGGTTTCAGCTTTAATATGGCTGAAAATACTTTGACCTTCATAGGCGTTCCGATGCTTTCATCAGCAAATAATGTAAACTGGAAACAAGCGGTTGTAATGGAACTCTCTGAGAACGTTCTGTATTTAGGATTCGTTGCTTCTGATGGAGGACATATACGTTTTAAGTATATTCCTAAAACTTAACTTTAATATCTGCGTAAAGTTTATGGTACTTTGGCAGAAGATGATAACATCAACGTATATGAAGTTACGGATCTAAGATGGTATTCATTGCTTGAAATAATAAGTTTCCAAAGAGAGGGGTTCTATGATCCCTCTCTTTTTTTATCGACATTCTTTATAATAATAAGAACTGAAAAGTCATGATTCAACGATTGCTT
>NZ_DATCSD010000044.1:0-15580 GCF_036568665.1 Ohtaekwangia sp.
GAACCGTAAGGAGCATCAAGACCATCTACATACTCTCTTCGCTTGCCGTTTACCTGCGCATTTACACAATATGGTTTTAGCGTAGGCTTATTACCCATAATAGATTGTATAGAAGAGGCCAGACCAAAAGATGTACCTACCCAGATGCGTTTTTGATGATCGACATGTATACCGCGCACCGTGATGGTGTTGGAAGGAAGCCCGGCATTCTCATCGTATAGCCAGTACTCTCCGGTGTTAATATCATAACGGATAAGTCCGAAGGAATTGGAAAAGAGTAAATTCTGCTCGTCCATTACCTCAACAGAACTTACCGATACATAGGTGAGTGGTCCGCCCAGGTCAATTCGCTTAATCGTTTTGTGATCGTAGCGCAGTAGCCCCTCCGTTGATGCGATCCAGAGTATATCTCCCTGAACTGCCAGATCGCGGATACTGAAGTCAGATATGGTGTTGAAGCGAACCGGCAGACTGATGTTCTTAAATTCTTCGGAACCATTTTCTTTCAGAAAGAGATAAGAGGTTATTCCACTGGAAGCAGCATAGATTCCGCGGGCTCCTTCGCGCACCAGGTTTACTTCACTTTGTTTACTCACCGGAACGCTATATCGTTTGATCACAAGATCATCAGTAATAACTTTCAGGTTAGAGCTTCTTGCCTGGCTTAGCCATACGTTGTCGTGCGAGTCGAGAAATATATCGTGTACAAAATTTCCTTCACGCGAAAAATCCCATTGCTGTTTAAGTATACCATTCTGAAAGAGCATAACATCAAAAGCAGAACTTGCCCACAGTCCTTTCTTGCCAAACTGCAGGGATTGAAAGTAACTGTCTTTATTGTTATATATAACTTTGCTCTCCCATGTGCGGCCGTCTTTAGCCTGCTGCAGTTGTACAAGTGTTTCCTTATAGCAGTAATACACCAGCTTCTGTTGGGGGTCGTCTGCTATACCTTCTATAAAGTGCGCTTCAGAGTTAAGGTCAGGCACAATGAACTGGTTCTTCTGCGCAATGATAAGTCCTTTATCCGAAGAGATCCACAGATCACCTTCCTTGCTGAAGTACGAGCTGTTAATGCTGTTGAAATTGAACAGCAATGTTTCCATGTGTGGTGCTATACTATCCGGCTTTACATGGTATACATCTTCACCGAAAGTACTGATCCATAAAGTGGAGTCTTGAGCCATAAGCAAATACGATGCATTCATAACCGGAAACGCACGTTGAATTTCCTTCAGCTCTCCTCCTTGTAAAGTTGCTTTATATATACCTTCGCCAGCCGCTATCCATAAAATACCCCGATTAAACAAAACGTGACTGACAGATCCGGGCAATGTCGATTTTAACTGGAGAAAGCTGCGTGTAGGCCTATCGTAGCGATACACTTTTCCCTGATAAGATATAGTATACAGATTTCCATCGCTATCTTCGAAGAAGCTGAATGACCGGACAAATACAGGAGAGCGATTGGCGGTACCGAAATCATAGCGGTTGAAAGATTCCCCATTGTATGCCAGAATGGATTGTGATTCGCCAATCCAGATCAATCCTTCTTTATCTTCAAAAATGGTTTTGGCATACCATAAGGTTGAATCAGTAGGAACACGCGCTCCGCGAATCAACTGTTTAAAGAAAACAGTGTCAATCCGGTTTTGAATTTCGATCAGGTCAAGGTCACCGATTGCCAGCAATCGGCCATCATGTGTTTTAAGAAAGCCTTTGGTATACTGGCTGAGAAAAGCATTTTTATATGTACGGAAGCGAAGCCCGTCATACTTTACCAGGCCGTCATCGGTAGCAATCCAGAAGAATCCGAGTGTATCCTGCGCCACAGCTTTTATAACATCGCTGGGCAAACCATCTTCCACCCGGTATTGATGAAAACGAAATTCCTGCCCATATATAGTTGTTGTTGCCAACAAGCACGCGATAATCAACAGGCAGTATCTCATCCCTTAGTTCATGAACGATAAAGATAGCAGAGTTTTTTTAGTGTGAGATGTCTGAGAGGATTAAGAATTTATTGATCTCATGAAAGTGAAAAACTCGCTTAACTTTGCCCGCTACACCATTTGACCCGAATATGAATTTCAACCGGAAAAACCATTCTGACGATCTGTTACGAAAGCTCTATGAATCACTCTTGTTTCCGCGAATGATCGAGGAAAAGATGTTGATCCTGTTGAGACAGAACCGTATATCCAAATGGTTTAGCGGTATTGGGCAAGAGGCTATATCCGTGGGCATTACGCAGGCACTTCAACGGGATGAGTATATTTTGCCGATGCACCGGAACCTCGGTGTGTTTACGGGCCGCGACATGCCTTTTGAAAAATTGTTTGCCCAATGGCAGGGTACGATGGCCGGGTATACTAAGGGAAGAGATCGCTCTTTTCACTTTGGTACGAACGAGCATCACATTGTTGGGATGATCTCGCACCTTGGTCCGCAAAATGGTGTGGCTGATGGTATAGCACTGGCTACAAAGCTAAAGGGCGAAAAGAAAGTTACCGTGGTTTTTAATGGCGATGGCGGAACCAGCGAAGGTGACTTTCACGAAGGGCTAAATGTGGCGGCCGTATGGGACTTGCCGGTAATATTTGTGATTGAAAACAATGGTTATGGATTATCTACACCCAGCAACGAACAATTCCGGTGTAAAAGCTTTGTAGATAAAGCTATTGGTTATGGAATAGAAGGTGTTCAGGTAGATGGCAATAACATTCTGGAAGTATATAATACGGTGATGTTATTAGCAGAACAATTGCGTGAAAAGCCTCGCCCGATATTGTTAGAGTGTATAACCTTTCGCATGCGTGGCCATGAAGAAGCTTCCGGTACTAAATATGTACCCAAGGAGTTAATGGAAGCGTGGGCGAAGAAAGATCCGGTGGATAACTATGAGAAATACTTGCTCACCGAGAAAGTTATCGACACGGGATATATAGATCAGGTACGTGCCAGGATCAAAAAAGAAATTGAAGAAGGATTGGAGACTGCTTTTCAGGAGACCCATCCCGAACCTGACACAACGATAGAATTCTCTGATGTATATGCACCGTTCAATCAAGTAGTAATCGAACCGGCTTCTGAGAAGAAAACAGAGAAACGTTTTATCGATGCAATCAGCGATGGCTTGCGTCAAAGCATGGAGCGCTTTGATAGTCTCGTGCTGATGGGACAAGATATAGCAGAGTATGGCGGTGTATTTAAAATAACCGAAGGCTTTGTAGAGAAATTTGGAAAGGGAAGAGTACGCAACACTCCGTTATGCGAAGCTGCGATTGTTGGCACGGGTTTAGGGCTGTCGGTAAAGGGAATGAAAGCAATGGTAGAAATGCAGTTTGCCGATTTTGTTACCGAGGGCTTCAATCAGATTGTGAACAACCTGGCAAAAACTCATTGGCGCTGGGGTCAGGCTGCCGATGTAGTAGTGCGTATGCCTACAGGAGCCGGTACAGCTGCGGGTCCATTTCACTCGCAGAGCAATGAAGCGTGGTTCTTTCATACACCCGGACTAAAAATAGTATACCCTTCCAATCCTTATGATGCAAAAGGATTACTCTGTGCCGCGCTTGAAGATCCTAACCCGGTTATGTACTTCGAACATAAACTCATGTATCGTTCGCTGAAGGACGCTATACCGGATGATTATTATACCGTTGAGATCGGAAAAGCAAAAACAATACGCGAAGGTTCGGATATATCCATTATCACGTATGGTATGGGTGTACATTGGGCAACCGAGATATTGGACGCTATGCCGGATGTAAAGGCAGATATACTCGACTTGCGCAGTTTGTTACCGTGGGATCGTGAAGCCGTAATGGGCACAGTTAAGAAAACGAATCGTGTGTTGATCTTGCACGAAGATACTTTAACGGGAGGTGTAGGCGCAGAAATAGCAGCATGGATCAGCGAGCATTGCTTTGCTTACCTCGATGCCCCGGTTGTGCGCGAAGCCAGCCTGGATACGGCAATTCCTTTTGCGCCCACTCTTGAGCAGAATTTTTTGCCCAAAGGCCGGTTAAAGAAAAAGATCGAAGCTTTATTGGAGTATTAACGCTGCACAAGCAGGACGTTGGAGCCAATAAAACGCTTTATCGAACGTTCTGAAAACCGGGAAGCAATTTTTCCTTATCTTAGCCTGTTTCTTTTCCATTTTTTGAACGCAAGAACACACAATAGCAACAGCATTTTTTCAACGGCAGCGAAGTCGATGGGGCTTGTTGTAATTCTTTTCCTATTGGCGCTTCCGGCCTTGGCACAAAACACCAAAGGCGATCGGCCACAATCTTCAGGAGGTGGTGGCACAAGACGCGAGAGTCGGTTTAAGCTTTTTAAAAAGAAAAATCGAACATCAAAATCTCCAGGCAGCTATGGTCGCGCACGTTCAAGAGGAGCATCGCGTGCCAGCAGTGCTCGCAGAGAATCCAGACCGGGCAAAGCTATAGGAGGTCGTTTGCCGCGTGCTACATCCAAGCCGGGTAACAAACAGCGCGCGTGGCGTGGCGATATCACCGGCAGACGCATTCGTACAAAAAATACAGAGAGTGCCGGTAGTGCAAGAAATGTATTTCCACAGAGTGGCAGATATGTTAATCATAGTTCTACCAGCGAACGAAGTGCGCGAAGGAGTTCGGGGTCAAGAGGCCGCGTTCGTACACGAAGTGTTACTGGTAAATCCAGTAATGTATACTCACAAAACTGGCAGTACGTTCATAATCCATCCAAGAATCCGCAGCGTAGGCAACGAACAGTTTCCAACCGCTCAACGCTTGCGCGACTGAATAAATTACAAGGCAACCCAAATGGATCCCCGCCAGGAAGAAAAAGAAAAGTTATACCTCGTTCGGCTTCACGTTCATTTATAGCACGGAAGAGTACAAACATCTACGCTAATTTCCCGCGACCTAAACGCAGAACAGAAAAGGCGTATGTGGGAGATATAGCAGGACGAAAATTAAGAACTAAAAATTACGAAACTCCCCGACCAGGTATAAGTGCTCCGGAATTTAAACCGTATGCCGGACGCAAGCGTATTGGAGAACGTCCGTATAGAGGACCTGCAGCCGGAAGCTACCGTTCGGCTACACGCACAAAACCACAGGCTTGGACGGGTGATATCACCGGTAGAAGAATAAGAGGAAGAAACTTTACTTCGAAGAGGAAAGTAGAAGGTACTCCTATACTCGGTTCAAGACCACGGTCGGCTACACGCACAGGCGTCCGGTCTGGCGTTTTACCTCACCAGGTTCCTGGTAAAGGTATAACAGGACTCAGAAAATTTCAGTCGAGATTAAGAGGAAGAAGAAATGCACAAGGTGGGGGCAGTGTAAGCGGTCGCCTGTGGAATAATAAACAATCCGCTATACCGGTTCGTGTGCCGAAGTCATCAGCCATGGCTGGTTACTCCGGAAGAATTAAAGGAGGGAGACCATTAAAGGGTGGTGGCAGCGTGAGTGGTCGCCTGTGGAATAATAATCAGTCCGCTATACCAGTTCGTGTACCGAAGTCATCAGGTATGGTTGGTTACTCCGGAAGAATAAAAAGAGGAAGACCATTGAAAGGTGGAGGTAGTGTGAGCGGCCGCATGTGGAATAACAATCAGTCTGCTATACCGGTGCGCGCTCCTAAATCTGCAGCTATGGGTAATTATACCGGCAACATAAAAGCCGGCAGACCATTGAAAGGTGGAGGCAGCGTAAGCGGTCGCGTGTGGAATAACAAACAGTCTCCTATACCGGTGCGTGCCCCCAAGTCTACCGCCATGGGTAATTATACTGGTAACATCAGAGCGGGCCGTCCGCTGAAAGGAGGAGGTAGTGTGAGTGGCAAATTATGGAACAATAAAGAGTCTGCTATACAAGGGCGAATACCCCCGGCTTCTGCACACAAGATTAACGGTTATCCGGGCAAGATCAGGAAATATACTTTACAGCCAGGCTTCTCCGATCAGGGAGAAGAATTTACGGGCTATATCAGACGTCCGAGATTTTGGAAAGACTATATTAAAAATCCGAAGTCGAATGAAAATGCTTTGAAGAAAAAGCGTCCGAAGAGTCCGGTATATGCCGTTGATGGCTACCAGGTAGCGGTGCGCACGCGCAAGTATGTAAAGAACGAAAACGCTGCTGAAGAAGCAACGCCCAAACTGAAGCCTTCAAAAACAACCATGCAGGTTGGTGAGTTGCAGATAAAAGTAAAGCAGCCGGCGCATGGCAAGAAGAAGAATGCACCGGAGGATGCTATAGACGGATTAACACCAAGCAAAGAAACGGTCAAGGCCAGTCAGTATGCAAAAGGAGTTCGCCGTACATGGAAGTATATACATAACTCCAGCAGCGCAGAGGAAGCACTGCGAGTGCGCGAACCCGGAAAGGCTTTTGCAAGAGCTACCGATTATCAGGGTAATATCAAGATGCAGAAGTTCAGATTCTTCGAGAAGAACCGGGCGCTTCATCCGGATGCCAAGTTTGTAAAGCTTAATAAAAATAATGTTGACGGAGAACGTGATCTGCTAACGAACTTTAAGCTATGGTGGGCGCGTTTGTTCAAGAAAGAGGAAACACAACCTGAGCATCTGAAAGATAAAGGGCACAAGCCGCGTTACGATAAAGGTGAGCAGGGCTTATGGTATGACTGATAAGACTATGAATTGGAACGAACTCAACACGTTGACTCAGCTCGAGAAAATCAGAGAAGAATCAAAAGAAAATCCGGTAGTAATTTTTAAACATAGCACGCGCTGTTCCACCAGTCGCATGGTGCTCGACCGGCTGGAGCGTAACTGGAAACCCGAAGAACTTGGTCATGTAAAGGCTTACTTTCTCGACCTTATTTCCTATCGTGAAGTTTCCAATCAGATAGCAGAGCAATTTGAGATTGAACATGAATCGCCTCAGGTATTGATTATATCTCAAGGCAAGGCTGTTTACGACCGGTCTCACATGGGCATTGACTATAACCAATTGAAAGACGAACTCAAAAATTAGTTTCCTTATAGTTAACGGAATTTGTTCACTGCGGTTTCCCCGGTTTAAGGTGACAAATTCCTGTTGTCCCTAATAAACCCCTGTTATTGAAGTCATTGTGAATAACTTAAGGTTTGTATTTGCGTTAGGTATTTAAAAGTCTAAATTTATTGCAAAGAATCTTGTGAGGATGCTGCGGTCTGTAAAGCTTTCCATTTTATCAGTTCTGGCTGTAATACTGGCTGTGCAAGTACAGGCACAAACACAGGACAGCTATGAGTATAATTCTGAATTTACCTGGGGTATAAACAAAAATACTTCTGGTGGACTTATCGGAGGTCTTGTTTTCAAGAAGGCACGAAAGAGAAGTGAGCGTGTGTTTGAAACCTTCGGGTTGGAGATCATGAATGTAAAGCATCCGCAGGAAGTTCGTACCAACTCCATTCAAACCGGTAACTTTTTCATCTTCGGCAAGAGTAATTACCTCTACGCATTTCGTTTTCAATACGGCCGCGATCGTATTCTCTTCAAGAAAGCTCCTCAACAAGGCGTGGAGATCAAAGCAGTTTTTGCTGCAGGTCCAACACTTGGTATCGTGGCGCCTTACTATGTAGAGTATGCACGCAGCAACGATCTCGTATCTAACTCCGTGCAATATCATCAGGGCATGGCGGCAGAAGATATACTCGGCACAGGCAGATTGTTTCAGGGCATTGGCGATTCCAAGATCGTTCCGGGAGCAAACCTGAAAGCTGCTATAAACTTTGAATTAGGAACAACCAAAAGTCAGGTAACGGGTTTTGAAGCAGGCTTCCTTATAGATGCCTATACCAAAACGATAGAATTAATGCCGGAGTCAAAGAACTACTCTATATTCCCGACTCTCTTTATAACACTCTTCTACGGAAGCCGGAAGTAAATCGATATCCGGTTAATAATTTTTTCCTCTATATACTATGCAACGTCAACAGCTACACGCCAGCGGTCCGGTATTTTCACGTATAATTTCAGGTGCCTGGCGATGGAACTTGCCCGATACAGCAGTCAACACGTTAATTGAAACTTCGCTGGATTGTGGTATCACCACGTTTGATCATGCAGATATATATGGCGATCATAGCAACGAAGCTATATTTGGAAATGTACTGCGCAAAAATCCATCACTGCGCCAAAAGATGGAGATCGTTACCAAGTGCGGCATCAAGTTTCCTTCTGCGCATAGACCGGCCAGTTGGGTAAAGCACTACGATACTTCGAAGGAACATATACAATGGTCTGCAGAGAACTCCTTGAAGACACTGGCTACTGATCGTATAGATTTGTTATTGATCCATCGTCCCGATCCATTATTGAACCCTGAAGAAGTAGCGGAAGCATTTACAGTGTTAAAGCAGCAAGGTAAAGTTCTTCACTTTGGTGTTTCCAATTTTACATCTACGCAATTTGAAATGTTGCAGAGCTATCTTTCGTTTCCGCTGGTAACCAATCAAATCGAGATCTCTCTCTCACATCATACCTCTATGTTTGATGGTTCGCTCGATACATTGATGAAACATCGTGTAGCACCAATGGCGTGGTCGCCACTGGGAGGAGGAAAGCTCATGAGTGATAACACAGCTATGTTTTCGAAAGCGGTGAAATATACTGCTACAGAAACTCAATTGGCACTTGCCTGGTTGCTGAAACATCCTTCGCGTATTTTTCCGGTAATCGGAACAACCAGGCCCGAACGCGTTAAAGAAAGTGCTGATGCAACCAACATCAATCTCGATCTGCAGGATTGGTTTGAGATGCTGAAGATTGTGCAGGGAAAAGAAATGCCTTAGACAGGTCGCGCAGCAAGCGCGCACTTCTTTCTCAGTTTGATGATCAACATCCACAAGGCGAAGAGAAATCAAATATCCACGATGTAATAGTCAGAGCCCATATAATAAACAGCTTCAAAGAAATAACCGACTGGTTCTGTTGGAGGAATGCTGATAAATCGCATACTTTTAATCTCGACAACCGATGCGAAAACAAAAGCGAACCCTATCGGGTAACGCCCGTAAATTACCAGTAACTTAAAATAAAAGCTTTTTAAGCGTATCGATAAATTTCATGAATGACAGACAGGCGAAGGGATAAGATGTAACCATTCTTTTTCTCATTTTGCCGGAAACATTCAGCGGAGCATTTTTGTATTTCTCTTATTGCAAAGTTTACCATGGCGAAAGCAGCAGAAAAGAAAGTGATTGACCTGACAGGTCATGAGAATATTGAAGTGATCGGTGCAAGAGAGCACAATCTGAAAAACATAAACGTAGAGTTTCCGCGCAACAAGCTGGTGGTTATTACGGGCATCAGCGGCAGCGGCAAATCATCGCTTGCGTTTGATACGATCTATGCCGAAGGACAACGCCGCTATATGGAGAGTTTCTCTGCGTATGCGCGCAGCTTCCTGGGGAACCTTGAACGCCCGGATGTAGACAAGATCAATGGTCTGAGCCCGGTAATTTCCATCGAACAAAAAACCACTTCGCGTAACCCGCGCTCGACCGTTGGTACGGTAACGGAAATATACGACTTCATGCGTCTGCTATATGCACGTGCAGGTGAAGCGTTTTCGTATTTATCGGGAGAGAAAATGGTTCGCCAGTCGGAAGAGCAGATACTGGATGCTATACTTCAGAATTTCAAGAGTAAAAAACTTATACTGCTGGCTCCCATAGTAAAAGGACGTAAAGGTCATTATCGCGAATTATTTCAACAGATACGCAAGTCTGGCTATACAAAAGTGCGTGTAGATGGTGAGTTGCAAGACATCACCGCGAAGATGCAATTGGACCGCTACAAGATACACGACATTGAGGTGGTAATTGATCGCATTGTAGTAGATGCGAAAGACAGACATCGCATTGGTCAATCAATTGCTAAATCGCTCAAAGAGGGTAAAGGAATTATTATGGTGCAGGAAGAAAATGGAAAGGTGCATCACTTCTCAAAATTCCTGATGGATCCGAAAACAGGATTGTCGTACGATGAACCTGCTCCCAATATATTTTCATTTAACTCTCCCTATGGGGCATGCCCGGTTTGCAATGGTCTCGGGCAGATTGAAGAGATCACCGAAGAGTCCATTATTCCCGATAAGAAATTAAGCATCAGCCGCGGAGGTTTTCTTCCACTCGGAGAGTATCGCGATATATGGATATTCAAAAAGATCGAAGCGATACTGAAGCGGTATAAATTAACGCTTACATCGCCGATCAAAGAATTTCCAAAAGAAGCGTTGAAGGTTTTACTCTATGGCGATGATGAACCGGTTGCAGTAGCATCAGTAAAATATCCGGGCACAGAATGGAACACGCGCTTTGAAGGGATCATCAACTTCCTGGAGAAGCAACGTGATGAAGGATCGGAAGCCATTAAAAAATGGGTGGAAGATTTTACCATTATCAAAAAATGTCCGGAGTGTAATGGCGCACGGTTGAAGAAAGAATCGCTGCACTTTAAGATCGATAATAAAAATATAGCAGAGCTTGCTGAGCTGGATATACTGGCGTTGCAAAAGTGGTTCGAAGGATTGGAGAAACGCCTCAATGAAAAGCAACGCGTAATTGCTACAGAAGTATTGAAAGAAATACGAAAGCGTATAGGCTTCCTGTTAGATGTAGGGCTGGATTATCTGAATCTCAACAGGCCGATCCGCACATTGAGTGGAGGTGAGTCGCAGCGTATACGTTTGGCAACACAGATTGGTACACAGCTGGTAGGTGTACTATATATTCTCGATGAACCCAGCATCGGGTTGCATGCACGCGACAACGTAAAACTGATCAAGGCATTAAAAGATCTGCGGGATATAGGTAACAGCGTTGTGGTAGTAGAGCATGATAAAGATATGATGCTCGAATCAGACTATATATTGGATATAGGGCCTGGTGCCGGCCGACATGGCGGGCACGTAGTAGCAGCCGGTGATCCTAAAAGCTTTATTGCGAACAATAGTACAACAGCAAAATTTCTCAGTGGCAAAATTTCCATTCCTTATCTGAAGGAACGAAGAAAAGGATCAGGTGAGAAATTAGTTTTATCAGGAGCAGCAGGAAACAATCTCAAAGGTGTAACACTGGATATACCTTTAGGAACACTTACTTGTATAACCGGTGTATCAGGCAGTGGTAAATCTACCTTGATCCATGAGACGCTCTTCCCTATACTCAATCGTCATTTTTATAATTCACGAACCGAACCTTTGGAACATGAAAAGATTGAAGGTCTTGAGTATATAGATAAAGTTATCGAAGTTGATCAATCTCCTATAGGAAGAACACCACGCTCTAACCCGGCAACCTATACAGGTGTGTTCAGCGATATACGTGATCTGTTTGCGCAAATGCCCGAAGCTAAGATACGTGGGTATAAAACAGGTCGCTTCTCATTCAACGTGAAGGGTGGTCGTTGTGAAACGTGTGAAGGTGCAGGGCTTCGTCTTATTGAAATGGAGTTTCTTCCGGATGTGCATGTACCTTGCGAAACGTGTAAGGGTAAACGCTATAATCGCGAAACACTGGAAGTTCGCTTCAAAGGCAAATCGATCAGTGATGTGCTGGATATGACGGTGGAGGAAGCTGTTACGTTCTTCGAGAACCAACCGAAGATTTTACGCAAGATCCAAACGTTGGGTGAAGTAGGCTTAGGCTATATTTCGCTCGGGCAACATGCCACAACACTTTCGGGTGGTGAAGCACAGCGTGTAAAACTGGCAACAGAACTTTCGAAGCGTGACACTGGTAAAACACTTTATATACTGGATGAGCCTACTACAGGATTACATTTCCAGGATATAGCACATCTGCTGGATGTGTTACAGAAGCTGGTAGATAAAGGCAATACAGTATTAGTGATCGAGCACAACCTGGATATCATCAAGGCATCAGACTATATCGTAGATCTAGGACCGGAAGGAGGCGCCAAGGGAGGAAAGATCATCGCTAAAGGAACACCGGAAGAGGTAGCAAAAAGTACATCTAGCTATACTGGTAAATTTCTGAAAGCAGAACTAAACTAACTATATATCCCGTGCTTTCCTTTGATGAAAGCGGAGACATAAAACTATGAATGCAACCATTCGCCAGTATCTTTTCGGAATAATTTTTCTTGCTGTCAGCATTTATCAATTTTTTAAACACGATTACCTGGAAGCGTCTCTATACATGCTGGCGGCATTGTCGTTTATATCTAATACGCTGACAGGCGAGCCTAAACTGGTGGCCTATAAAAAGATTCTGGTGATTATTACATGGTCATTGATCATTATTACGGGCATTGTGTTTTTGTATGTGCTCCAGTTCAAATTCCTGTAAAGCAGCGCATCTGCCATCCACATAAATCCTGCACGGGCGGGTATACTATTTCAGTACCTTTGAGGATACGGACAAATGGTAAATAAGCACAGACTATATTGGTCGTTGCAGATAGGAGGGTGGTTGTTATACGCCTTCATTCAGATCGGCTCAAGTTTTTTGGCAGCCGCAGGAGATGTTACACCCAGGCGCGTTATATTCCTGCTGGTGGAAGCCATGCTGTGTTTACTGATAACACATTTCTTTCGCAGCTTTCTTATCCGTTGGAAGTGGCTATACTTCCCGATGCCAAAACTTATTCCGAGTGTACTGATTGCCGTTTTCGGAATGGGTATTATAGTATATTTTCTGCGTATACCCGTAAACATGATCCTCGGACGCTTGTTCGATCCGGTTACAGCGTTTGATCCTTCGCAGATACTGGGGCAATCATTTTTCTATACCATTGTATTTTTCCTCTGGTCGCTTTTTTATTTTATATACCACTACTTCGACCGGTATAATAAATCGTTGAAGTATGAAGCATCCATGATCGAGATCGAATTGAATAATCTCAAGTCGCAGCTCAATCCGCATTTTATCTTCAATGCATTGAATAGTATACGGGCACTGGTGGATGAGAATCCTTCAAAATCAAAACAGGCCATCAACCAACTCTCCAATATTCTGCGCAATAGTCTGGCGTCTGATAAGAAAGGACTTACTAAATTTGATGACGAGCTTCGCATTGTAAAAGATTACCTCGGCCTGGAGAGTATACGTTTTGAAGAGCGACTTAAAACAGAGTTTGATATACACCCGATGTCATATGGATTTTTAGTGCCGCCACTGATGATCCAAACGTTGGTAGAGAACGGCATTAAGCATGGTATATCTAAACTTACCAAGGGTGGTATGATACAGGTAAAGACGTATGTGGACAACGATCGTATGAAGATACATATCCGTAATACGGGCCACCTGATAAATGGAACGAAGCGAACCAAGACGGGCTTGGGATTGAAGAATACAATCCAGCGATTGAAACTGATCTATGGCGATGAGGCCTCGTTCCGTATTGTAAATGAAAACGATAATTTTGTACTTACTGAAATCATAATTCCTCAACACATCACTTATGAGAGCATTAATCGTGGATGACGAGCGCCTGGCGCGCAAAGAATTAATGAAATTATTGGAAGACCACCCGATGATTGAAGTTGTTGGGGAAGCTGCCAACGCTGAAGAGGCAACACAAATGGTAAATGATCTGAATCCGGATCTGTTGTTCCTCGATATTCAGATGCCCGGTAAAACCGGCTTTCAGCTATTGGAAGAATTAGACGGTGTGCCGCTGGTAGTATTTACTACAGCCTACGATGAGTTTGCGCTGAAAGCTTTTGAAGTGAATGCTCTGGATTATTTGTTAAAGCCTATACAACCCGAGCGACTTGCTGAAACAGTATCGAAGCTTGCTGAGAAGGAGCGTGCTAAAGTAGTGGCTTTACGCGGCCCTGAGAAGAAGCTCGGCCTCAACGACCAGGTATTTGTAAAAGATGGCGATCGTTGTTGGTTTGTAAGTCTTTCGAATGTGCGTCTCTTCGAATCAGACGGTAATTATATCAAAGTATATTTCGATGCGAATCGTCCGATGATTCACAAATCATTGAATGCATTGGATGAGAAACTGGATGAACGTGCTTTCTTTCGCGCAAGCCGCAAGCATATAGTAAATCTTAGCTGGGTAGAAGGTATAGAGCCGTGGTTTAACGGAGGCCTTATGGTAAAACTGCGTGGTGGCGATAAAGTAGAAGTAAGCCGCAGACAGGCCGCCAAGTTTAAAGATATGATGAGCCTCTAGCGTAAGTGTTATTACGCAAGCACCAGTTCGATTAATTCTTTCTGCACGTTCCAGTCTTTCGCCAGCTTCAGCATGGCAGTGGCTTCCATTTCGGTAACATAGCCTTTCAGGTTGTTTGCCTGCCATACCATGTTGATCAGCTCAATGCGTTTTTCTTTTGCATAATCGCCAATGATGTTGTTCAGAAATTCACGTGCGCGATCAAATGCTGTTACATAATCTTTAGCAATAAACTCAAGAGCCCAGGCGTATTCTTCCTGAGCATCTAATTCACGCGCTGTTTTGTCAAGGTCGTTCTTCTCTTCTTCATCAAGCCCGTGATAGTAAAAGATAACAGACTTAAGAAGCATGAATACTTTCTTCTCTTCAGAGGATTTCATTTTTTGGGTTCCGGAAAGTGTGAAAAATACAAAACTTCCGGGAGCTTGAAAGACAATTGGTTACTTAAGCAAAAATAAATCAGACGCGATCTTGTCGGCAAGCAGCATTCCCGATTTTGTCAATACCAGCACATCATTTTCGAGTTTTGCGAAATTTGCAGAAAGCAGCGAATCGATATATTCCCGTTGATCGCCTAGCAGGTTGTAACGATAAAGTGTTTGTAATTTTTTCAAATCAGCACCCCACACCGTTCGTAATGTTGTCAGCAAAAAATCGTTGACCTTGTCTTCCATTGTTAGCTCCTCTTGAGTAAATGGAATAACATCCCGCTTCATGCTTTCAATGTATTGATGATTGTTGCTTAGGTTATACTGACGGCTGTGGTTGTTATACGAATGGGCGCTTGGCCCAACACCTAAATATTTTTCCTGCTTCCAATAACTGCTGTTGTGTTTAGACTCGAATCCGGGGCGCGCAAAGTTTGATACTTCATATTGAGTAAGGCCAGCACTCTCCAATGTATCAATCAAAATTTCCAATTGTGCAGCAGCCGTTTCATCGTCTGCAGCTTTCAACTTTCCTGTTGCTGCCCAACGACCAAACACGGTTTTGTCTTCAATGGTAAGCGAGTAAGATGAAATATGTTCGGGCTGAAGTTGAAGCGCCTGTTGAATATTATTCTTCCACATCGCATGATCCTGATCCGGAATAGCATAGATCAGATCGATGCTGATGTTCTTGAACCCTGCCTGACGCGCTTCTTCCACACAACTTTTTGCAGATATACTGTTGTGGGCACGATTCAGAAAATGCAGCACTTTATCATCAAAAGATTGTATACCGATACTTAACCGGTTTATACCTGCCTCTCTGATTTTATGAAGTTGCGTGGAAGAAAGATCATCCGGGTTTGCTTCCAGTGTAATTTCTGCCATAGGATTAACGGGGAAATTTTCGCGGATAGTTTCAAGCAGAAAATTCAATTCGTCTTCCGATAGAAGAGAAGGTGTTCCTCCCCCGAAGTAAATCGTGTTGAT
>NZ_DATCSD010000045.1:0-10266 GCF_036568665.1 Ohtaekwangia sp.
CTCAGAAGAATACTCCGAAGTAGCAGCATTTGACGTGGGGGCTGATGACTATATCACTAAGCCAATCAAGCCTCGTGCTTTGATGAGCCGCATCAGTGCACTGTTCAGAAGAGACTCTAAAAAATCATCTCCTTCCAGCCTTATCACGATCGGCGAACTCACGATCGACCGCACCAGCTATACTATAAAAGTCAACGATAAGGAAATCAACCTGCCCAAGAAAGAATTTGAACTGCTATACTTTCTGGCGCAGAATCCTAATAAAGTATTCAGCCGTGAAGATCTGCTCCAGAATATTTGGGGGTCAGATGTATATGTACTCGCCAGAACAGTTGATGTTCACATCCGTAAAGTGCGCGAGAAGATCGGTGACGACTTTATCACCACGGTAAAAGGTGTAGGCTATAAATTCAGCCTGAATTAGTGAACCGTTAATTGTTATACGTTATCGGAAATGATCTGAAGATTTACGTATAACAATTAACGATTAACTAATACCGAATAACCGATAACGAATAACAGCCAACTATTATCTTCGGGCATGGTTTATAGTTCCCGCGGTCTTGCCCTCTTGTTAGCATGCTGCATAGCGCTGATCACTTCCCTGTTTCTTTCGCTTTTTAAAAGCATTGCTGCCAGCGCATTGCTGGTTGCGTTTGCCATTAGTTTCTCCGTTTCTTATTTACTGATATTTATCGTGCTGGAGTTTCTCATCTTCCGCGAGATCAATAAAATATATAAACTGATGGGTAAGCTCAAGAAGAAAGAGCTTGCCAAAATCGACAAACAGAAAACAGCGCCACTCAATCCGCTCAAGACTATCAATGAAGATATTTACTCTTTTGCCGAATTAAAGCAGAAGGAGATTGATGAATTGAAAAAGCTGGAAGCTTTTCGCAGGGAGTTTATTGCTGATGTATCGCACGAATTGAAGACACCTATTTTTGCTGCACAGGGATTTGTACACACACTTCTTGATGGTGCCGTGAACGATAAATCGGTGCGGAATAAATTTCTGAAAAAAGCTGCCAAAAGTCTCGATGGACTGGATATGCTCGTGCAGGATTTGCTCACGTTATCGCACATTGAAACAGGACAGATCAAAATGCATTTCGAAACTATCGATATGTATAAACTTACCGAGGAGGTATTTGAGCAGTTTGAAGAGAAAGGTGAGAAACGAAATATCAAACTACGCATAGAAGGTTCTCATCATAAAGCCCTGGTGTATGCCGATTGGCAACGCATCAGTCAGGTGATGACCAACCTGATCAGTAACGCGATCAAACATTCGCACGATGGCTCGGAAGTTATAGTGAGCTTCGACATCAGCAAGAAAAATGTTGTTACCAACGTGCGCGATACAGGCGAAGGAATTCCGGAAGAGCACCAGACACGCATTTTCGAGCGCTTTTACAGGGTTGATAAAAGCAGAAGCCGCGAAAAAGGTGGTACAGGTTTAGGGTTAGCCATTGTTAAACATATCCTGGACGGACACAACACTAAAGCAGAAGTAGAGAGCGAACCCGGTAAAGGTTCTACTTTTAGTTTTAAATTGCCGCGTGTTAAGCCGGAAGCGGATCATCAACATCAGTATCCGGCTGAATAAAAATTTAAAGCGCGCAGCATTTGAAGCCTTCCAAAATAAATTTAGAAGAACTCATCCTCTTCGAAGATGATGATTATGTTCTTATCAATAAACCTCCGTTTGTTTCTACACTGGAGGACCGCCACGATAAAGTAAACTTGTTAGGACTTGCCCGTGAGTATACAGACGATGCTCAGGTGTGTCATCGTTTGGATAAAGATACCTCGGGTGTGCTGGCAATCGCTAAAAATCCGGAAGCATACCGGCACATGAGTATGCAATTCGAGAAGCGTGAAGTGACCAAAGTATACCATGCAATAGTAGATGGTATCCATAATTTTAAAGACGACCTTGTTGATCTTCCTATACTCAAGCAGGACGATGGCATTGTAAAGATCAGCAAACGCGAAGGCAAACCTGCTCAGACGTATTTTACTTCTTTACAATCGTATAAACTTCACACACTGGTAGAGTGCAGACCTGTTACAGGTCGCATGCACCAGATACGTATTCACCTGGCTACATTAAAGGCATCTATTACCGGTGATGAATTATATGGAGGAAAACCTTTCTTCCTTTCGAGTGTAAAGCGAGGGTTCAACCTGAAAAAGCAAACCGAAGAGCAGCCGATCATGAAACGCATGGCACTGCATGCCTATGCCCTGACATTCGCTGATATAAAGGGAGAAACGCAAACAGTAAATGCTCCCTATCCAAAAGATATGCAGGCGTTGATAAAGCAGTTGGAGAATAATATATAGCGAAAGGTCTATTTACGGGAGTATTTATATTTCAAGCACAACATCACCTCCAACTGGATAACCAGAGCACGTAAGCACTCGCCCTTTCTGAATTTCGCTATCGGTTAGTACTTCATTGTTCCACATCCATACATGACCTTTCGTGCAGGTGGCTGCACAGGTTCCGCATTGTCCGGACTCGCAACTATAGGGAATAGGTATATTATTTTTCTTGGCTTGCTGAAGAATTGTCTCCGGAAATTGTACCTCGAAAGTATACCTGTTCCCTTCCATATATAGTGTTATCGCATGCTGCTCTTGATCGGGAGGAAATCTTTTTTGTACGGGTTTTACAATAGCAAAATTTTCTCTGCGGATATTTTCAGGAGGCACACCTTCCGTTTGCAATACAATCGTAGCCATGCGCATATAGTCGTATGGGCCGCAGAGATAAAACAA
Organism: Ohtaekwangia sp.; assembly: GCF_036568665.1. Taxonomy (GTDB): domain Bacteria; phylum Bacteroidota; class Bacteroidia; order Cytophagales; family Cyclobacteriaceae; genus Ohtaekwangia. Next base: position 2,788 of record NZ_DATCSD010000045.1, read on the forward strand.
GCTTTGTGCATGATCATCATGCGAATATTTTTTTAGCAGATTTTCCAGCAGTCCTTTGTTAAGACGAGCACGTAACAGGTTGGGCGATGTGCTGAATAAAAACTCGATGGTTAATCGCTCGCTATACTCTTGCTGTAATCCGATCAGTTCATTATAAAATATAGTATCAGCAGCCGTACGATTGCTATAGATCAGCACAAGTTGCAGTGATGGATATTCCTGTAAGGCCCTTTTCAGCAAAGAGAAAATAGGGGTAATGCCACTGCCAGCAGCCAGCAAGATGAGGCGTTTATACTTACCCAGGTCATCGGGTAGCGTAAAATATCCGGAAGTGCCGATGGTAAGCAGAGCATCGCCCGGTTTTGCATGATCTATAAACCACCGGGAATATTCTCCGTTGGTAACGCGCTTCAATGTAATGGCGGGAACATCATCAATTTTTGGAGCAGTGGAGAAGGAGTAGCTTCTTCGCTCTTCAGCCAACTCGTGCTTCGGGAAAACAAAGGTGATGAACTGGCCCGCCTCATATTCCAGCGGTGAGCCGTCAGCATAGCCGAGTTTGAAGGTTTTTACATCCTGCGTTTCTGAAATAATATCCCGGATGATTATTTTTTTATAGACAGATGATAGTGTGCTCACAAGTTGTAACAGCAATAAAAATGCGTCAATGCCGGGGCCAAATGTATGGCGTTTTTAATTACTCCACAGTTGATAACTGTTAATTCATTATTTCAGAAAAACCGATAATCAGGCTACAGAAAAATCAGGAAATATTGTGCTGTGGGATGAACAATAGTCTCAGAAAAATGGAGGAAGGTGCTGTAAAGAGCAGAAAAAGTCCGAAATTTGTAATCCGAACATCAAAGTCCGGGGCCGCCAAAGGGCTAGTGACCAGTATCTTAGCAGTTTGTCAAAATAGTTTTAGTGGATTTTAAAGCAAATTCAAAATCCCGCTTGCATTTACCAGACAGGCAAATTACCTTTGTGTCCCTTTTTGAAAGGGGTAGTGTTTTTAATTGAATCTCTAATACTAAAATGGATCATAATAGCTATAAAACACTGAATGCCAACAAGGCTACAGTTGAAAAAGGCTGGATAGTGGTAGACGCAAACGCGCAAGTGCTGGGCCGTGTGGCTAGCCAGGTTGCCCGCATTATCCGTGGTAAGCATAAGCCAAGCTATACTCCCAATGTGGATTGTGGCGATAACGTAATAGTTATTAATGCTGAAAAAGTAAGAATGACCGGTAAGAAGTGGAACGATCGCGTGATCTTCACTCACTCAGGTTATCCGGGCGGTCAGCGTGAGCATACTCCTACTATGATCCGTTCTAAGCATCCTGAGCGTTTGATCGAGCACGCAGTACGCGGCATGCTCCCGAAGAACAGACTGGGACGCGAACTTTTCAGAAGCCTGCATGTTTATGCCGGTACTGAACACCCTCATACAGCTCAACAACCTAAAGAAATAAAGTTCTGATATCATGCAGATCATCAACACAATCGGTAGAAGAAAGACTTCCATTGCCAGAGTATATGTAAAACCTGGAAAGGGAGATATCAAAGTGAATGACCGTGATCTGAAGGAATATTTCCTTTCCGAAATTCACCAAACTACAGTAAAACAACCTCTTTCTACCGTGAAGGTGGAAGGTCAGTATGATGTTACGGTAAATGTTGAAGGTGGTGGTGTAAAAGGCCAGGCTGAAGCAGTTCGCCTCGGTATCGCCCGCGCACTTGTTCAGTTCAACACTGAAAACAAACCTGCCCTGAAAAAAGAAGGTCTGTTAACCCGCGACTCCAGAATGGTAGAGCGTAAGAAGCCGGGTAGAAGAAAGGCGAGAAGAAGATTCCAGTTTAGCAAGCGTTAATCATAACAAGAGAATGGCTGAAAAATTAACATATCAGGATCTGTTGGATGCAGGTGTACACTTTGGTCACCTTACCCGCAAGTGGAACCCGAAGATGGCTGAGTACATCTTCATGGAAAATAACGGTATCCACCTTATTGACCTGAACAAAACTTTAGCATGCCTTGACGAAGCTGCTTTTGCTCTGAAGAACATTGTTCGCTCAGGCCGCAAAATCATGTTCGTAGCAACTAAGAAACAAGCTAAAGATATAGTAGCAGAAGAAGCAAAACGTCTTAACATGCCGTTCGTAACAGAGCGTTGGTTAGGTGGTATGCTTACCAACTTTGCTACAATCCGCAAGTCATTGAAGAAACTCGCGCAGATTGAGAAGCTGATGAAAGATGAAGCTTTCAACAATCTGGCAAAACGTGAGCGTCTTATGGTGACTCGCGAGAAAGCTAAACTTGAAAAATTGTTGGGCGGTATAGCAGACCTGAACAGACTTCCTGCTGCTTTGTTTGTGATCGATGTAAAGCGTGAGCACATTGCAGTTACTGAAGCTCAGAAACTCAACATACCAGTGTTTGCATTGGTTGATACAAACTCTGATCCTACTGGTGTTGACTTCCCGGTTCCTGCGAACGATGATGCTTTCAAATCAATCTCCATCCTTACCAAACATATCGGTAAAGTGATTGAAGAAGGACTGATGGAGCGCAAGAAAGACAAGGATGACGCTGCTCAGAGAAAAGAAGAAGACGAGAAAAGAAAAGTAGATACTGCGGTAGAAGAAACCAAGTAATTACAAAATACGCTGATGTGCCAAGTTGCAGCAATTGCACGCGGTAGTCATAATTAATGCAATGATAATGCACTAAACATCGGCCCCAAGCCGGTGTTTAGTTTTTTTAGGGAGTTCAAAAACATAATCGTAAAATATAAAATCGTAATACTATGTCAGCTATTTCAGCACAAGATGTAAACAAGCTCCGCCAAATGACGGGTGCTGGTATGATGGATTGTAAAAAAGCCCTTGCCGAAGCCGAAGGTGATTTTGATAAAGCTATAGAGATATTAAGAAAGAAAGGACAGAAAGTTTCTGCTTCCCGCTCTGACAGAGAAGCAAAAGAAGGTTCTGTATTCATTAAAGTTAGCGATGACAAAAAAGAAGGTGTATTGATCGCGCTGAATTGCGAAACTGACTTTGTAGGAAAGAACGAAGAGTTTCAGACTCTTGGTAAACTAATTGTAGAAACAGCATTCGCTAACAAACCTGCAAGCAAAGAAGCATTGTTGGCGTTAACTGCCGGCAGCCTTACGCTGAATGACAAGATCGTTGAACTGGTGGGTAAGATCGGTGAGAAGATCGAAGTGAGCGAGTACGTTCACATGAAGGGTGAAGCGATCGTTCCCTATATCCACGCGGGTTCTAAACTTGGTGTGCTGGTATCACTGAAAGGTGTTAACGGTAAAGATGTAACCGAAGCTGGTAAAGATGTAGGTATGCAAATCGCTGCGATGAATCCTGTAGCGGTTGATGAGAAATCAGTAGACCAGTCAATTATCGAGAAAGAACTTGAGATTGCTAAAGCTCAGATCCTTGCTGAAGGAAAACCTGAGAACATGGTTGACAAGATTGCACAAGGTAAACTGCAGAAGTTCTTCAAAGAAACTACACTGTTGCACCAGATCTTTGTAAAAGACAATTCAAAAACAGTTGCTCAATACCTGGATAGCGTAACCAAAGGATTGACTGTAGCGGAATTTAAGCGTGTAGCTATCGCTTAAAAAAATATACTCTCCATTGGAGCAAAAGCCTTTTCAGTATTCGCTGAAAAGGCTTTTTATTTATACTCTTTTTGAAATATATACTATATGCCAGTTATAGGATTACTCACCTGCCAACGTCTGCCACAACTGCACGAAGCCGATCAGGCACTTATTCCCCTGTTTGCCAGTAAAGGTATTACAGCCAAACCCGTTATCTGGAATGACGAAGATGTTCGCTGGGAAGATTATGATTGCCTGATCATCCGTAATACATGGGATTACTATACACAAAGCGATACATTCATTGCCTGGCTGAAACGGATGGGAGAGAAGAACGTGAAATTGTTCAATCCTGTAAGGATCGTGCAGCAGAACCTGCACAAGTTTTATCTGCGAACATTTGAGGAGAATGGCGTGCGCATTATACCAACACTGTTTTCATCGGCAGCTTCACCAATCTCCTTCGAAGCATTGCAAGTAAAGCAATGGGGAAAGATTGTGATCAAGCCTGCTATATCTGCCGGATCATACCTTACTACAACATTTGAGTTATCAGAATTAACAAAGCAGAGCTTTGAAGAGATTGTAGCCGGTAATGATTGGTTGATTCAGCCATACCTGCCTGAGATTACAGAGCAGGGTGAGCTATCCATGATATTCTTTAATGGTATATTTTCGCATGCTATAGTAAAGAAACCTAAAGAAGGAGACTTTCGCGTGCAGCGACAGTATGGAGGTAAATATCAATTATTTCAACCATCCAATGAATTACTGGATGTCGGTAAAAGAATTATAGCACAGGTAAATCAATCGCTCCTGTATGCTCGTGTTGATGGTGTAATGATTGGAAATGATTTTTACCTGATGGAGTTGGAGCTGATAGAACCTGATCTTTACTTTGAATTTGATGATGCAATAAGAGAACGATTCGTAAAAGCGGTAATGGAACAGTTGAGTCAATAGTATATACCTGGTATATATAGTAGTGGATGAAATTATCCCTTCGACTCAATAATTTCTATCTCTGTTCTGCGGTTTATTGCGCGGCCACCTTCTTCGTCATCGTTACTTACTATCGGGCGTTCTGATCCATAGCCTTTTGCACTGAGGCGCGCAGAATCTATACCATGCTCTATCAGGTAAGTAACAACGGCCGTAGCACGCTTCAATGAAAGGGCTTTGTTGGTTTCCGCATTTCCGGTGTTATCAGTATGGCCGTTGATCTGTACGTTCAGATTCGGATTAGTGATCAACAGTTCTTTGATGTTCTCAACCTCTGCCAGTGATTCAGCTTTGAGATCGGATTTACCTATATCGAAGAATATATTTTTAAGTACAACTTTAGAACCCACCTCGGCTTTTACCATAATGATGTGGGTATCAATCTCCTGATACTCGGCAAACTCGGGCAAGCTAAAGTTGATCGAGTTAAAGAGATAGCCATCACGCTCAGTTGATACACCATAGTTACCACCGTGTGGAATGGTAATTTCAAAATCACCGGTCTGCGGATCAGAGTACATCTTGGTAACAACCTTGTTAGAGATGTTATCTACCAGAAATATAGTCGCACCCAACGGTTGGGCTGTAGTCTCATCAATTACTTTTCCGCGAAGAATTGTAACAACCTTTAAATCTTTTTTGGCTTGTATACTTGGATCAACAAAGTTATCGGTTGGTTTAGTCTCTGCTACTACGGGTTGTGTTACCGGAGGAGGTGTAACAACCGGAGGCGTTTCAACTTTAGGTTCTTCTTTCTTCGGCTCTTCTTTAGGTACCTCTACCTTCGGTTCTTCTTTCGGTACTTCTACTTTGGGTTCTTCTTTACGAACTTCTATAGTGGTGGTTGATGGCTCTGTGCTGGCCAGCAGTACAGGTTCTTTTTCTTCTTTTGCAGGCGGAAGAAATGTTATGGTATATATATCTGCGCTTCCTAAACCTTCTGCGCGCAGTGTAGAGTAGTAGCCGGTCTTCTTATCTTCTGATATACTGAAGAATCCATCATACTCAATGGAGTTTACAGGATAGCCGAGGTTTACCGGACGTTGCCATTTGCCATCTTTATATTCACTCTTGAATATATCGTTGCTTCCCATGCTGGGGTGACCATCTGAAGAGAAATATAGTGTAACACCATCGGGATGGATAAAAGGCGAGTCTTCATTGCCTGGTGTGTTGATGGCGCTTCCTAAGTTTACCGGCTTGGCCCAGTTTCCTTTCGCATCCAGTGTACTCATCCATATATCCAGTTCACCTTTTCCTCCGGGGCGATTGCTGGAGAAAAATAATTTCTGTCCATCCGCTGATATACAGGCAGAGGTTTCCCAGAATAAAGGTGTGTTGATGTTTTTGTTCAGAGGCTCTGGTTTTGTCCACTCACCGGCTTCGAGGTGCGAAGTATATATATCACCGGCACCATCTTCGTAGTATAAGAAGAGTGTTTTTCCATCGGCAGAAAGCGAAGCTGCTGCATCGTTAAACTTGATGTTGATGTTGGGGCTGATCTTCTCAGGAGCTCCCCACGTATCCCCTGTCTTTCGCGCTATATATATATCTTCGAAGTTGGTACCGCTCTTGATCTTATAGTCGTCTGTTGATCGATTGGAAGTAAAGATCATTGTCTGCCCATCGCTGCTAACAAGCGGTGAGTATTCATTGAAGGCAGTATTAATTCCACCGCCTACATTTTGAATAACAGCGCGTACCGGTTTGCGTGTTAACGAGTCACCAATCTCGCACTCGTAGATCTTTTGTGTGGCGATCTCATATAGTTTTTTGTTCTTCGAGCGAAAAGCTTCATAGTGATCGCGTGCTTTGGCATACTGGTGATTGTTCTGGTATGCCATCCCCAGGTAATAATCAATGTCTTCGTCTACATTCGATTTTGCCTGTACTGCTTTTTGAAGATAAGGAAGCGACTTGGATTTAACTTCTGTATACAGGTAGCATAAGCCGATCTTGAAATTCGTCATGGCATCATCGCCCGGACCTGCTTCGAGATATGACTTCAAGGCATTCTCATAGTCTTTCTTAGCGAAGAGACGATCTCCCTTTTCAATGAGGTTTTGTGATTGACCACAAAAAGGAATTGCAAGGCCAAAAACAAGTAGCGTCAGGTACAGTAGCTTATCCATGCTGATGGATAGAAAATTGATTTCGAAAAGGTTAAAAAATCACAGTAAATATATTGAAAAATACCCCGGCAAACACATCTATCTGTCAAGGACTTGGCGATACTGATGCGCACTGGTCGACCGCTGTGAGGTCTGCAGAGCTACTAACGAAGATTGCGTGCTCAGGATGTCTTCTTTTTTCCCTTAAACCCGGCTCCCCGTATTACCCGTCCTGGTTTTGCTCCGGTATGCTCTCCATTATTTAAAACTTGTATACCATTCACAAAAACATGTATCATACCTGTGGAGTACTGGCGGGGCTTCTCGAACGTGGCATAATCCTGAATTTTAGCAGCATCAAACAGCACGACATCGGCATAATATCCGACCTTCAATGAGCCACGTTTTTTTACTTTCAGGTTCGATGCCGGAAGCGATGTTAACTTTCGAATAGCTTCCTGCAGCGTTAATAATTTTTCATCGCGCACATATTTACTCAGCACGCGTGCAAATGTACCATAGCTGCGCGGATGAGCACCTTCTTCCATATTCTTCTCATCAATGGTTTCGGAGCCTCCGTCTGAACCAAAGCTCACATACGGCAACTGTATAATACGTCTTACATTTTCTTCCGATTGCTGATGATACAGTGCTTCGATCCGTGAGCGGTCGCGTACGATAAGATCAACCACCGTTTCATCTGCATTCTTGCCATGCAGGCGAGCTACTTCACTCAATTTTTTT
>NZ_DATCSD010000046.1:0-5854 GCF_036568665.1 Ohtaekwangia sp.
TTTGAAATGCCCCACATAAAACCAAACACAAAGATGGTTGCGAGTAAACTGTTGATCAGGAATTTCCTCATACAGGAAGCGGGTAGTATCCAGTAAATTTAGAAATTTAACGATTCATTCAATAAAGACTTTGAGGCCCGCTATCAAATCAAGACTTACTACAGAGCAATTCGCGGAAGGAATTTTTCGCGGAGACCGGATTATACTCGGTCAGGCTATAACCCTTATAGAAAGCACCCGCTCGGACGACCAGGTGCTGGGCGCTTCATTGCTCGAACGCATTATAGCAAAAACCGGTAAGGCTATACGCATTGGTATTACCGGAGTGCCCGGTGTGGGCAAGAGTACATTTATAGAAGCCTTTGGCAAACATCTCATCAAACAGGGAAAGAAGATTGCTGTGCTTACCATCGATCCCAGCAGTCAGCTTACGAAAGGAAGTATACTAGGCGATAAAACGCGGATGGAAGAACTCTCGAAAGATGCCAGCGCTTTCATTCGTCCGAGTGCCTCCGGCAGTACGCTGGGAGGTGTAGCACACAAGACTCGCGAAGTAATGTTACTATGCGAAGCCGCTGGCTACGATGTGATACTCGTAGAGACCGTAGGTGTTGGCCAATCGGAAGTATCCGTGAAAAATATGGTCGATTTCTTTTTACTGCTTATGTTGGCCGGTGCCGGCGATGAACTGCAGGGTATAAAGAAAGGTATTATGGAAATGGCGGATGGTATTGCTATTACCAAAGCGGATGGCGATAACATAAAACATGCTACGGAAGCGATGGCAGAATATCAGCATGCGTTCCATCTGTTTGCAGCAAATGAATCTGGGTGGACACCGCGTGTAGTCACATCATCGGCACGAACAGGTCACGGTATAGATACAGTGTGGGAGATGATCAATCAATATCACGATAAGACTACTGCTTCCGGTTTCTTTGCTACCAATCGTGGCCGGCAAAATATAGCGTGGTTTGAAGAGCACTTCGCTCAACTACTCAAAGACGATTTGGCAAAGTCTCTATCTCTTCGCACAACTCATGATACCTTGACAAAATCGGTTGGTGATCATTCACTTTCATCGAGGCAGGCAGCACTGCTTTACCTGGAAGCGTATCACAAAGCTATACGGGAGAGTAATGGTAATGAAACTGAATAAAGAAATTTACTTCTGCTCCTGTTTGGAGTCTTTGTTCTTTCTAAACCCGTATGGACAATGGCGACAACCACTTTTGCAACAATAACCGCGCTTTAGGTGGAAGGCCTCTGTAAAAACGATCAACCCATTTTCCATATAGTGATAGATGGAACTATCATCACTCTTTCCTGCTTCCGATGGATTTGTATCAGCCATATTTACTTTTCGATAAGCAAACTTAAAAATTATTCTACCAAGTTATATTCATACGGGCAGTCGGCAAGTGAAAGTGATTAAATTGCCTGTTCATTTTTTAAAACACGAGCGTTATGCAAAAAATTTCCGGAGTCGTTTTGTTCTTGATTCTATGCTGGGCCTGCACTACCCGCGAGCAAAGCGACAAAAATACTTCTGCTCTTAAAGATTCATTAGCTCTTGACTATGCCGAAGGATTCAAAGTATATTACCAGGGAAATATTAAAATGGTGGAAGTGCCCCGCCCTTTTCAGGGAGCTTCTTCAGGGTATAAATATTTACTCGTTCCTAAGGGTGAAGAGATTCCTCCGCACGATGCCGATGTAAAAGTTATTCGCACGCCACTCGCATCTATAGCTTGTACTTCTACCACTCATATACCTTTGCTTGACTATATAGATGAAACGGATAAGCTCACAGGCTTCTCTACCACCGATTTTATAAGCTCCGAAAAAATGCGCGCGCGTGTTGATGCGGGGAAAGTAACAGAGCTCGGCATCGACAAGGGTATAAATCTAGAAAGACTTGCTGTGTTAAAACCGGATATGCTGATGGGCTATGCGCTAAGCAGTGACTATGGCCAGTTCAAGAAGATTGAAGAACTGGGTGTACCGGTTGTGATCAACGCAGAGTATTTAGAGAAACATCCGCTGGGCAGAGCCGAGTGGATAAAATTTATGGCGGTATTCTTTAACCGCGAAAAAGAAGCTGATTCCGTTTTTCAGGAAATCAAAAAAAATTATATCGCAACGCAGGCTATTGCTGCACAAGCCGCGGCACATCCTTCTATCATTTGTGGTGTGGTGTATGGCGATGCATGGTTTCTTCCGGGTGGTCAAAATTATGCAGCGCGCATTATGGAAGATGCCGGTACACATTACTACTGGAATCATGATGCTTCCAATGGTTATCTTGAATTAAGCTTCGAGGCTGTATATGCAAAAGCAAATCAGGCAGATTTATGGATCGGCACAGGCCCTTACGCTACATTGGCCGAGATAAAAACAGCCGATGAACGATATACACGCTTCAAGGCCTTTCAGCAAAAACAGGTCTATACTTCCGATGCACGCAAGGGCGCTAAAGGCGGAAGCGAATATATGGAGCTGGGGTATCTGCGCCCCGACATTATTCTAAACGACCTGGTGAAGATTGCGCACCCGGAACTGTTGCCGCAGCACATCCTATATTTTCACCGGAAGCTCGAATAATACTGTAAAAAAGTCCGCTCGTTCAAACAGGCTTTCTACCTTTGCAGGTGATGAAGGTAGCGAGTTGTACTCTTGCGCTGTTGCTGATCTCTTTCCTTTCAGCATCGGCAACGTATAGTGTCTTTCAGGAAAACGGCAAGGCAGGATTAAAAGATGACCAGGGAAGAATTGTTATACCCGCACAATATGATGCGCTGGGTTGGAGCAATGGCAGTTTTTCTGTAGTCGATAATGTTACCGGATATAAATTGTCTGGCCGCTGGGGGCTTATCAGCACCGGCAATCATCGTGTTACCAAAAATGAGTATGACGAACTGATTCCCGCAGAGTCGCAGTTGTTCATCGCCAAGAAAAATTCTTCCTACTCGCTTCGTATTGTTACCGGATGTATATCACTATCGGGTAAAGAAGCCATTCCCTTTGAATACGATGGTATAAAAATATCTTCACTTCGTGCAGTAGTCTTTACCAAGATCGGCAACCAGTATAAATATGGCGTGATTGATCTTGCGAATCATACAATCATCCCGCAGCAATACCAGAATATATATCCGATTGGCAGCCTTCGTTTTGCTGTTGAAAACTTCGAGAACAAGCTTGCCCTATTTTCAGAGACGGGCAAACAGGTAACAGATTTTACCATTGATAAGATATCGCCTTTCACCAAGAACTATGCTATTATATACCAGGGCATGCAGCAAGGTGTGATGGATCGCGATGGACAGATCAAGATACAGCCCGGTTATCAGTCGATCGCTATACTGGAAGATGGTACTCTGAAAGTACGCGCACCTCACACATGGGAATTTCTGGATGGCCGAAATAAACTGATCATGAAACACGAAGCAGATTCGATCGAGCCTGTTGATAAGAATCTGATCAAAGTAAAAAGAGGCGAAGCTGTATTATTGACGGATCAACAATTAAAACCTGTATCGCCCAATACGTTTACTTCTATAGGAAGGTTTACCGGCAACAAAGCTATAATGACTGTCAACAGGAAGTATGGTGTGATCAATCGTGCAGGAACCATAATCATTCAACCACTATACGATACACTCATCCCCGCCAGACAATATATAGTAGCGAGCCAGCGACAAACCGGCAAAAGTACGTGGCTGTTGCTCGATAGCATCGGCACACGATTAAACACTAAATCATACGAACACCTTGAACCGTTACAGGATCATTACCTGACTGCATATAACCGTGGCTTTGCCGGAGCAATTGATAGCAAAGGGCGCGAGGTCATTGCCTGCGTTTACGATTCGCTGCTGCAATTGGCGCATGGGCTTATCGTTGTAAAATTTCATAAACAGTACGGCATCATCAATCTGAAAGAAGAGTGGGTTGTTACTCCGCGCGCTAACAAACTCACCATTCTTACTGAGAACCGCTATATGGAAGAAACTCCGCAGCGAAAATTTCTAAAGGCTACAGGTGGTAATGTTATATACTTTACCGACAACCCCATTAAAGTTTCGTCAGATTATATACTCGAATATCTTCCCTCCGGAACAATCTGGAAGATTGACCTAGATGGCAGAATTGCCGACCGGCAAGTTCATCCGGACGAGCCTATTGAAAAGATATACGAAGAGAGCGAAGGCCTGCGTGCTATTCGTAAGAATGGCAAGTATGGATTTATCGATTCACAGGGAAGATTGCGTATAGCGAACCGGTATGAAGGTGTGCAGAAATTTAGCGAGAGCCTGGCACCCGCGATGATCCGCGGTCACTGGGGGTATATTAATCACCAAGACCAAATCGCTATACAACCTGCGTACGATGAAGTAACTGCCTTTCAAAATGGTGTAGCGTTTGTGCGACAGAAACAATCATGGGGTACGATTGACAAGAGTGGTAAAGTTCTATTGCCTATACGTTATCAACGCGTAACACTATTACCTACTAAAAACTTCCTTATTCAAACCAACGATCTCGAAGGTCTGGCAGATGCCACTGGAAAAATTCTGATCCTGCCCAGGTTTCACAAATTGGAAGATGCAGGAAACGGTTTTGCTATCGTTGAGCGCGATGGTAAATATGGTGTGATCAATCTTCAAGGTATCAGCACCATTCCGTTGATGTACGACTTTATTCAATACGATCGCTATAATGATTTCTTCATCGCACAAAAGAAATCGCTCTGGACAAATTTCAAAAACTGATATAGAGTATAGCTATACTCTATAAATAAAAATCCCCGATGTCTTCACACCGGGGATTTCTGTATATACTATATCTGTATATTTATTAACCTTCTTTCTTAGGTCCGGCTGGCGATTGTCCGCTTTTACCAGTACCGGAAATTGCCTGACGCATTTCAGTATCGGCTTGCACGTTTTGCATTTTATAGTAATCCATCACACCAAGATTACCCTTTACAAAAGCTTCCGCCAATGCCTTTGGTATCTCTGCTTCTGCTTCAATTACTTTCGCACGAGCTTCCTGACCTTTCGCTTTCATTTCCTGCTCAAGAGCAACAGCCATTGCTCTGCGCTCTTCTGCTTTCGCTTCAGCAACTTTAAGATCGGCAGTAGCCTGGTCGATCTGAAGTTTAGCACCAATGTTTGCTCCTACATCTACGTCTGCTATATCTATGGACAAGATCTCGAATGCAGTACCGGCATCCAATCCACGTGACAATACGAGTTTTGAAATCTTATCAGGACTCTCCAGCACTTCTTTGTGTGATTTGGCAGAACCGATAGACGATACTATACCTTCACCAACGCGCGCGAGAATAGTATCTTCACCAGCACCACCCACCAGTTGTGCTATACTGGCACGTACGGTTACACGGGCAACAGCAATCAACTGTATGCCATCGGCAGCAACGGCTGCTACTTTCGGAGTAGTAATTACTTTCGGGTTAACCGATATCTGTACAGCCTGAAATACATCGCGACCTGCCAGATCAATAGCCGTTGCCTGCTTAAAGCTGAGGCTGATGTTTGCTTTATCGGCAGAGATCAGCGCGCGAATTACATTTGGTACATTTCCGCCTGCCAGGTAGTGTGTTTCAAGTTCAGAGGTTGTAAGCTGAAGACCGGCTTTGGTAGAAGTGATCATCGACTCTACAATTACTCTTGGTGGTACTTTCCTGATGCGCATAAACACCAGTTCGAATAAACCTACTCGCACGCCTGAGAACAGGGCCGTGATCCAGAGATTTACCGGAACGAAGTAGAGAAAAATAAAGAACAGGATAATCCCGCCAAAGACTATCACAAGTAAACCAGCAGCT
>NZ_DATCSD010000047.1:0-2968 GCF_036568665.1 Ohtaekwangia sp.
TGCAAACACCACGCGGGTGAATTTTGAAATGTTACACCTTCCAGCAACACGCGCTTGCAGCGAACGATGCTCACCATGTTAGGACGCAAAAATTCTTTTATAGCTTCTGCTTTTTGCAGATCATATCCTTCGGCTATTACACCGGGGCGTTTCTCTTTCGAGCCTTGCAACGCCCGGGCTGTAGGATACCACGTATCTTTTGCATCGTTCAGTACACCACCGGAGTTTATCAGTTGATTCCATTCGGGCGGAGTAAGCTTACTTTTCTTTACCGGTCGCCAGGCTTCACCGGCACCATCCAGTATACCTTCTCCCGTAATCGCTATATTCTCAGCATCCGTAGCATATATAGGTGAATGCGCACGGATGGCATCGAGTCCTTCCCAATTTGTTTTTACCAGCGGATAATCATCTGCATTGCTGCTGAACTGCAGCACAGCACCTTTTGTTAAATGAAGATTTACCTGGCTCTTCAATGCCAGCGGCCCTGTAATCCAAAGCCCTGCAGGAATTACAACGGTACCCCCACCGGCCGCGGAGCAGGCATCGATAGCACCTTGTATAGCTTGTGTATTCAAGGTAACACCATCGGCTTTGGCATGATACTTTTCGATGTTGAAGGTATCTTTACGGAAAGATACTTCCATCACCTTCGGCAATTCATATATATACTTGTTGCCAACGGGCAATGTCTTCAGTTCTCTGGCAAAGTCAAGATTTAATGCACGAATACCTTCTGCTACCAGCGATGCTATTACCGATGCACCATATACGGTAAAGTGTGTATTATCTTCTTTACCATCCGGGTAATGCGGCCATACATTTTTATCGAGGTTCAAAAACATTTTCTTCGACTCCTCCACACCATGCTGCACAATTACATCTTTACTCTTCGCGTGCAGATCGAGCACGGGCACTTTCATTTCTTTGCCCACTTCTTTTACCACACTTGGGTAATCGCCATGCTGATCGACAAAATTTCCTTTATCATCAAACTTCCTGCGCATTACCGGTGTGATCAATAAGGGGCGCGCACCTTTTAATTGTATCTCCTGTATATAGCGCACCAGGTTTTTACGATAATCTGTTTTGGCAGGAGCATAACGGGTTGTATCTGATTCTTTGGAATCGTTATGACCGAATTGAATAAATACCCAGTCGCCCGGCTGGAGTTGCTCATATACTTTACTCCAATGGCCGAGTGTACGAAAGCTTTTTGTACTTCTGCCATTCACGGCATGGTTCTGTACCTCCAGATTTATATACTGCGGAAAGATCATTCCCCAGCCTGTTTCCGGTGCTACATCAACCGGCTTGTTAGCCATCGTGGAGTCTCCTATCAGAAAGATCCGCGGTTTCTTTTCTGCCATAAATGCAAACAGCACTATCGCAGCAGACAAGAACAGGAACTTTACAAACACCTTCTTCATTTTCGCACCGTGGGTTTATAAATATAGTTTAGTCACTTATAGTATATATATACTGTTTTGTTTCGAAAGAGAAATCCCGCCAGGCCGGCAGACCTGCGCGGGAAATCCTCCATCTTAACCCAAAACAATCTGTTTGCTATTGATAGCCTTCATTTTGTGTAAACTCTGTTTTGTTCGTTACCGCATCGATCTGCTTTTGCGGTATAGGACGATTGATGTGATACGGTTTAATATAGGGCGCTGCTGTAGGATTATGCAGCGACACACGTTCAACCAGTTTACCGGTACGCTTCAGATCGAACCAGCGAAGTTGCTCTCCGGCAAATTCGCGCGCACGTTCATCCAGAAAGAAATCGATCGAAAGATCACCTTCTGCTACTTCCATATCGGCTGCTTTACCCGGCAGCGCTGCGCGTGTACGCACTACGTTAACAAGATCTTTTGCTGTAGATAAATTACCGAGATTAAATTCTGCTTCAGCAGCAATGAGGTACATCTCTGCCAGGCGTATCACAAAAGCATCGCGTGCACTTTGCACTTCTGCTACGGTAGGGCGGGTAGGATCGAGAAATTTACTCAAGGGTAAATACAAGGCATTACCGGCTATAGTACCATCCGCCTTATACATTTTACTCTGATCAACGATCAGGTATTTTTTCGCTGCATCTACATTATCGGGTATTTCATACTTGGTAGCAAATATAGCGGTATCACCAGCGGCCAGTGTTACGGCTACATCGGCACCGGCAACCTTCTTGGTATATTTACCGGCCGAGTTACATTTCCACACCGTCTGGAATGATCCGGTATAGCGGGCATCTTTGGTTTCATCAAACAGGTCCAGCAAAAATTTAGTCGGCATATAGCGGGCAAAGGGTCGGCCATTCGGTATATCGCGCACCATACCAATTGCTCCGGCAGCAGGGCGCTCGTACGTCATCTGAAACATCATGTGTCCGTTGTTCCCTCCGCGCGGGTGGCCATACGGATTCGTGGTTGTATTCAGCAGATCGCTCGAGGTAAGATCAGCAGCATAGTTAACCGACCATACGATCTCCTTATTCTTGAGATTGCTCATCAGCCACAGATCAGAGTATTTCACTACCAGCGTAAATCCATAGTCGCTGATAACTTTCTTCGCCAGTGCAGAGGCTTCGGCATTGTTACCGCGGGTCAAATGCATGCGCGCCAGAAATGCTTCGGCAGCAGGCTTGGTTACACGACCAAAATCAGTTGTAGTAGCAGGGAGATTGTTTACAGCAAAATCAAGATCGCTGAAGATCTGGTCATAGAATTTATCGACCGATGTGCGATTGGCCGTAGTCTGCACCGTAGTGGTTTCATCAATGGTAAAATGTACTCCGCCCCATGTTTCCACAATATGCCAGTAATAGAAAGCACGTAAAAATTTCAATTCTGCTTCACGTGTCTTTTGTAACTCGGCTGATAAACCTGACTCGGCTATATGCAGTATACCTGTATTGCAAAGATTAATGGTGGCATAGAATCGTTCCCATAAACGTTCCAGAAATACTTCA
>NZ_DATCSD010000048.1:0-2120 GCF_036568665.1 Ohtaekwangia sp.
CTCCAATTTCGCTACAACCTGATCTGGAGACTTTTCTGTGGCAAAAGAAATTGAAGTAAGTCTGCCAAACTTCCTATCAAAGGAACCACCGAAAACACTATTTACATATTCAGGAGTCCATCCTTGCTGCGCGAGCTCTCCTTGCTCAAAAAAATCTAAATCTAAGGTCCAAAACGATTCACTTCTACTTCCATCTTTGTGTATGACATAGGTTTCCTGCAGGAAAAAAGTAGCACTTAGCAAGTCGCCTTGCATAGCGGCATACTGCCTGGCTGCATTCACGTCTCCACGTTGCGCGTCTGCGAGAAGCGAGGCTTTCTTTTGTCTGGCTTCTTCTTCCTGCATACCATAATATTGGGCAACCAAACCTAGATCAAGCGATCTAAGGACAAACTACCCATAGTTATAATTTATGTTATTCGATTAATTCCTGATGACAATAAATGTCAAAGTCAAATTCTATGTTCAGTCTTTTGATCAGTGAATTATATCTGGAATTCAAATGTACCCAAGGAGTACTCTCTTCGTTGTTGTATATAAATAAGGCACAAGAAAACTCGCAGTAATATCTCTCGCAAAGAGGATTTAAAATTTCAGTTTTAGATTCAAGGATATCTAGGATGGAGTTCATTTGATCCTCAAAACAAGCATACTTACCTAAAGGCGATTCGTAGAGCCATCCATTTCTCTTCGCCACTTGGGGCAGTTTTTCATTCATTCTCTCTCCTTTAACGTAGATTCTTATCGGTGATACTCCAATATGTTCAGTTATTGTCTCGTGTGAGATATCATCAAAGTCCCAAATACAGAAGCGAACTATTATTTCATTTTTTCTCATACTACTTTTTTGTTATTACCATTTACCCTTATGGAACAGCCGCAGCCGCGGCCAATGATCCTCCTAAAGTTTCAGGAGCTAAGACTATTGCAACTCCCCATTTAACCACCTCATATACAGCTACAGCAGCAACGCCAATTACAACCCCCTTTCCGACAACATTAAGATCTTTGATATTAATTCCAATTGGCTCACCTTCTCCTACACCCCCTTTAGGCTTCTCATAAATGTTTCCATCTCTATCTTTGTATAAATCTCTTCTACCACCACGAACTCCCTTATCACTGTGATCCCAACCATGCTCCTTTAGTTTTTCGATTTCACCTGGCGTCAATTTCTTATCTTGGCTTGGATTTCTGTCTTCATTTCCAAGGCCATCCTGCATCATTAACCCACTCCCTGCAAAGTTGCTGCCCCGGCCGGGCCCAGTCCCTGCTTGTTGCTTCATGTAATTATAAATCGCATCTTGAGCTTGTCGTCTGTACTCTTTGTTCTGATATGTAGGGTCATGAGCAACAACATCGAATGCATTAACTTCGCAATTGCACCATTTGTTGTAAACTTTGGGACCCTGGGATTGAAGCGAAGCATAGTAACTCTGAGCCATCATTGGATCACTTGGTGCCATAGCCGCGGCTGCAGCCGCTTCAGCTTGTCCTTTTTGATATTCGTATATTTCGTCCTGGGTCATAAAGGCTGTTTTCATAACCCAATCCTGTCCACTCCAAGAATAGCTAGACGAGGAAGCTGGTTCATCGACTTTCTCGGTAATCACTTGCCAATATCCTGGTTTATTAGGGTCCGGAACTGTTACCGTAAAATCTGCCCCGGTAGGATCATTGAGCATCACCGGATTATTTCCGGCATAATGATAGCCACTATAGGAGGCAAACTTCGTTGCCAATGGATCTACCTGCGTAAATCTGCCTAGTGCAGCATCGTATCCTCTGAACGCCGTTTCATACCACCCGGTAGTTTGATTGAGTTCCGAGCCTTCGTTATACAGGAAGTTATTACTGCTGTTCTCTCGCGTCCAACTTGTTGAGGCCTGCAAGCCTAAAGGGTAGTATTCATTATACTGCACTACGTTGCTTTTGGTGTGGGTTATTTTCAAATCATCGAAATATACCCAATTTGTTCCATCTCCCTCATAGCTTAAGTATACATACATGTAGCCGGGTTCTTTAATCGTGCGCGGTGTAAAAGAAACGAGCTGTTTTGCTCCGTTGGCGGTGGTGGGCACTGCCTGCCAGCCCATATCCAGCAGTTTATAATTCTTATC
>NZ_DATCSD010000049.1:0-34050 GCF_036568665.1 Ohtaekwangia sp.
ATAAATTATAACTTAGTGAATCTCAATCAATTTTAATCTAATCTTCTGACGCATGAATTTTATTTATGACCTGCACCGCACCATGATGTCGCAGAAACTGATTCTGGTGTTTCAGGGTGACTTTACCCAGGAGAGCACCAAATCAATACTGTCCATGGCCGAGCGAAACCTTGATTCCTCCGGTGAAGAATCGAGCATCAAGCGCAAGGTGTTTAACGTGATGGTTGAGGCGCTCCAGAACATTGTGAAACATAGCGATGAGTTGGTAGACGGACAGATAAGAAGCCATGCTGCCATCTTCGTGATAGGCAAAGAGTCTGACCGTTATAGCATCATGACTGGCAACCCGATCCGGAAGGAGAATGTTGAGAAGTTGAAAGGTGCATTGGATCGTATCAACAGCCTTGACAAAGACGGATTGAAAGATCTGTATAAAGAGATTATTAAGAACACCACTATATCTGACAAAGGTGGTGCGGGATTAGGCTTTGTGGATATGGCAAGAAAGTCGGGAGAGAAATTAGAATTTGAATTCCCTGAGATGAATACCGAGTATTGCTTCTTTTGTTTGAAAGTAAACGTGCCGAGAGATAACGAATAAAATTGATTTAGAAATATAAATAGCTTTATACCATGGAAATTTTGAATCTGGAAGGAACTGAAGACACCCCGAAAATAATCCTCGACAAGAAAAACGGAATCTTTGAAATCTCCGGGCGCTCGTTACCTGAAGACTCTGCCGAATTCTACCGCCCCGTATTGGAGTGGATTGAGAAATATAGCGGAGAATCAAATCCTTCAACGGAATTTGTTTTTAAACTGGAGTACTTCAACACGGCATCATCCAAACTGATTCTGGATGTGTTGTCGGCTCTGGAAGATATTAAAGGCATGAAGATTCTTTGGTACTTCCATGAAGATGATGAAGATATGGAAGAAGCCGGTCAGGAATTTTCTGAACTGGTAGAGATACCGTTTGAATTTAAGACTTACTGATGCGTTAAAGGGGTTAAGCCCCTTAAAATGAGTCGGTTATCAGTCAACAAAAGGACATCGTATACTATGTTCGGAATGGCTGGTAACCGATATTTTTTTATACCTTTATAAAATTGCTTTCTAACCTATGAGTGAAGAAATACTCAAAGCTCTCACACAACTTTTTGCAATTATAACAAAACAGGATGGCGGGGTTTCTGAACGCGAGCGTCAATACGTCATCAACTTCTTTCAGACTGAACTTGATCAGGATACTGTTAAAGAATACCTGGATCTATACGATCAGTTCTCCGGTTATGGCAAAGCGGATGATGATGAAGATGGCAAGAAGAAACTGACTTCTGTTAAAGACTCTGTTAAAACATTGGGGATCTGTAAGAAGATCAACAAGACCCTTGCTCAGAAACAAAAAGTCGTTGTACTCATTAAACTGCTCGAGTTAGTAAGCACCGACAAAAACTTTAGTCCTCAACGCATGGAGATCATCAACACGGTCTCCACTGTTTTTAATATTATACAGGATGAGTACGATCTGATCGAAAGCTTTGTGCGATCAGACGATACATCTATACTGGATTTTGCAGATATACTTCTGCTCAACTCAGGCAGTCACGCAGAAGAAGGTAAACGCCATAAGCACGTGCATGGCCACATTCAGGGCAACCTCATTTTTATGCGCGTGCAGAGTGTTGATATGTACTTTACTAAATACCAGGGTGAAGAGCTGAACATCCTTAACGGATTTACCATGCAGCGCAACCGGGTATATCTGTTCTCGCATGGAAGTACCATTAAAACACAAGCCGGTGACGCGCTGTACTATAGCGACCTGGTAGCCAACTTTAACGAGGAGTTGAAGACGGCCAAGCTTTCGTTTAATGCGACCATCGATGAATTGAAGTTTCCCAATGGCGCTATTGGTCTGCGAAACGTATTGATAGCCGAAGGCCCCGGTAAACTGATCGGAATTATGGGGGCCAGTGGTGCCGGTAAAACTACGTTGCTCAACGTAATGGCCGGACTGGTGCAGCCTACCAAAGGCGAGATTCTTATTAATGGTTTTAACATTAATACACAGAAGGATAAGATACATGGTGTAATCGGATATGTATCGCAAGATGATCTGTTGATTGAAGAACTCACCGTATACCAGAACTTATACTACAATGCCAAGTTGTGCTTTGCTTCTTTTACCGAAGAGCAACTGCACCAGCGCGTAATGGAAGTACTCGAAAACCTGGGCCTCGATCAGCGCAAAGATCTTCGTGTAGGCAATCCGTTGGATAAGACGATCAGTGGCGGGCAACGTAAGCGTCTGAATATAGCATTGGAGTTGATCCGCGAACCTGCTATACTTTTCCTCGATGAGCCAACCTCCGGTCTTTCTTCACGCGACTCTGAAAATGTTATCGACTTGCTGAAGGAATTGTCATTGAAGGGTAAACTTATATTCGTGGTAATTCACCAGCCATCGTCCGATATATATAAGATGTTCGATAAGATGGTGATTATGGATACCGGTGGATTCCCGGCATACTATGGCCACCCGGTAGAAGCCGTAACGTACTTCAAGAAATCAACCCACCAGGTAGACAGCAACCGCGGTCAATGCGAAACCTGCGGTAACGTTAACCCCGAACAGATCTTCAACATCATTGAAGCCAAAGTGGTGGATGAATATGGTCAGCCAACCAACAAGCGGAAGATCACACCTCCACAGTGGTACGACCTATATAAAGAACGCTTCAAGATCACCAAGGTAGAAGATATAAAAGAGGAACCACCTCATTCACTATATCTGCCCAGCAAGTTTAAACAGACCGTCATTTTCGCTACACGCGATACCCTGGCCAAGCTCAGCAACAAACAATATCTGCTGATAAACCTGTTAGAGGCACCGTTGCTAGCCATTATTCTGGCCTTCATCATCAAGTATAAAAGTGCACCGGGCGGAAGAGAATATGTATTCCGTTTCAACGAGAACTTCCCGGCCTTTATGTTGATGAGTATTATCGTGGCACTCTTCATGGGCTTAACCGTAAGTGCCGAAGAGATTATCCGCGACAGGAAGATACTCCGCAGAGAATCGTTTTTGAATCTTAGCTGGAGCAGCTACCTGCAGTCCAAGCTTACTATACTTTTTATACTCTCGGCAATCCAGACATTTACCTTTGTTCTCATTGGAGATTTAATCCTGGAAATCGAGTGGAGCATGCTCCTCCCCTTCTGGCTCGTGTTGTTTACCACATCATGTTTTGCCAGTGTATTAGGACTAAATATATCTTCGGCTTTCAACTCGGCCGTAACGGTATATGTAATGATACCTTTGTTGCTTATACCGCAGATGATCCTGAGCGGTTTGCTTTTCAACTTCGATAAACTGAATGACCTGATCAGCACCAAAGGTAAAGTGCCGGTAGTGGCTGATCTGATGGCATCGCGCTGGGCATACGAAGCAATGGCAGTATACCAGTTCAAGAATAACTCTTACGAAGAACCATTCTATACTTTCGACAGACTGGAAGCACAATCTGATTTTCACTCATCATTCCTTGTAGATGAATTGGAAAAGAAACGCAAGTTCATCGCAGAGAACATCAATGAAAAAAGTGATTCCGTAAGACAACTGTTGCAAAAAGATCTGACTATTATTCAGACTACATTACTGGACGATTACTTTCAAAAAGGTATTACCAAAGAACTAGGTACCCCCTGGACACTAAAAGATTTTACTCCGGCATTCAATAAAAAGCTGGAAGAGTTTTTTGCCGAGTATAAGAAGTTCTACCAGGGAACCTATAACAAAGGGGTGGCTATGCGCGAAGCTGCTTTTGTGCAGATAGAAAAACAGGGCTATAATCTGAACGACCTGAAGAACCGGTACTATAATGAAAGCCTGGCTGACCTCGTGAAAAATATTTCAGAGAAGGAACGCATCATTGAGTATAAAGGTGAATTGATCCAACAGATCAACCCGATATTTCAGGATCCAAAATCTGTTGGGCCGCTTGATTACAGAGCTCCGTTCTTTGCGCCTGTTAAGAAACTATTTGGTCAATCGATCAGCACATACCTGTTCGATATACTGATGATCTGGCTCATGACCATCATTTTATATGTAACGCTATATTTCGAATTGTTGCGTAAGCTGATAAACGCATTCGATAACATACCGGGTAAGGTAACCTTAAAGGGAACCTCCTCGAAAAAGAAATAAAGCAGCAGCGTAACTTTTTGGCAGGGAATGCTTAATTTTTAACTTTGTAACCGCATAATTTTAAGTCTATGAGAATATTACTTATCGGGCTCATCCTAACACTCTTTACCGCCTGTGGCAGTAAAAAAGAGCCAGATTCAATTTTCGTTGAGGAGGCTGATACTACAGCCAAGGTTGAAGGACCAACCATTTCCTCTGAGGTTATCGGTGACATCCTGCAACAGATACCCAGCCCGCTGGAGATCTCTGTGTTATTGAAAGAGTCCGGAAAAAAATACAACGGAACTTATCTGAACTCAGCCGACAATACTTCCAAGTACAACAGCAACTACAAAAAGGCATTGAACCTGGGTATCTACGGTACTGATCTGGGTTACACCAACATTTACGAACAGAATCAAGATGGCGTGAAGTATATGGCGTCTATTAAAGATCTGGCAAACGGATTAAGCATCGGTCAGTTCTTTGATATCGAAACCATCGGCCGTCTGGCAACCAACAGCAAGAATCTTGATTCACTGTTGCTGATCACTACGCAAAATTTTAACACCATCAACAGCTACCTGCAAACACAAGGCCGCGCGAACTTAAGCGTGTTGTTCCTGACAGGTGGTTGGTTAGAAGCTCTTCACATTACCTGCGAAGTAGCTACTGCTAATCCTGACAACAAACAATTGAAAGAAACGATCGGTGAACAAAAGATCATTCTCGAAAACATTATCCTGCTCCTCTCTTTCTACAAAGAGTCTGATCAGAATATGGCATCATTGTTGACTGACATGGAAGAACTGAAGAAGATCTATGACAAGGTAAAAATTACCTATACCTATAAGGAGTCAACATTCGAAGTGGTAGATGGCGTAATGGTTATTAAAGATAACAGCACCAGCACCATTGAAATTACTCCGGAGGACATTGCCAGCATACGCGCTGCAACCTCTTCTATCAGAACCAAGATAATATCATAAGCCAAGTATATAATCTATTTATTGCCCTATGAAAAAATTAATGTTTATTGTTCTATCCGTTTGCGTTCTAAGTACTTTAGAAGTTATCGGACAGTGCAACTCTGAGGCCATGAGCAATCAATGTATTCCTAAACTGGCTGCAGGCTTCAACTTTCTGAAGAGCTATAAGATTGAAAAAGGAGGCAAAGACTTCGTAGAATACTCTTACGTATTTACCAAGGGCACACAGTATATGATTAATATTTGTGCACCGAAGGAACCTACTGATGGTATCGTTGTAAGCCTTTTCGATTCTAACAGGAATAAAGTTGCTACCAGCAAAGTGAACGGACAATTCATTTCAGCTATAGCCTATCCTTGCAACACTACAGGTATATACTATATCCAGTATACCTTCGATGGTTCTTCTTCCTACTGCGGTGGAAGCGCCCTCGGCTTCAAACGCTAAAAAATATTGTAGCAAATACTCAAAAGCCTTCTCTTCGGGAAGGCTTTTTTATTTTATACCTTCCGGTATGGAACAACAAACACTATCGTTTACCTGCCAGGCGCGGTACTTTCAACTGGGCACTATAACACCTTCCACCCGGCAAGTGTGGTTTGTACTTCATGGCTACGGGCAACTGGCGCAGTACTTCATTCAGAAATTCAAAGTATTACAGGAACATAATATCTGTGTGATTGCACCGGAAGCACTATCGCGTTTTTATCTCGAAGATGTAACCTCGCGTATGCAGACCGGCAACAACCGCGTAGGCGCTACGTGGATGACAAAAGAAAATCGTGAGATGGATATTCAAAATTACGTGGTATACCTGAATACGCTTTATCACCACGTGATGGCATCTGCTTCCGCTATTCCGGTAACGATGCTTGGTTTCTCGCAAGGTTCAGCCACTATATCACGCTGGGTGACTGATGAAAAAGTAAACTTTCAACGGCTTATACTGTGGGCTGGTATATTTCCGCCTGATATGAATATCGATGAAAGCAAAAGAGTGCTACACAACAAG
Organism: Ohtaekwangia sp.; assembly: GCF_036568665.1. Classification (GTDB taxonomy): domain Bacteria; phylum Bacteroidota; class Bacteroidia; order Cytophagales; family Cyclobacteriaceae; genus Ohtaekwangia. The sequence continues at coordinate 6,195 of NZ_DATCSD010000049.1, forward strand.
GAGACCTATATAGTCTATGGAAAGTCTGATCCTTTTCTGAACGACAGTCGCTTTGCCGAGATGAACACAATCGCATCATCGCTCGCTATAACACCACAGGTAATTACCTTTGATGGCAAACACGACATCGATTCGTCTACTCTCCTGAAATTTATTTAATTTCTCTTTACTACTGTACTGCTGGCTTGTGCCGTGGGGAACACCGTGATATCGGCAAGTTGTACGTGTGCCGGAGCTTGCAGCACATAAAGCATAACATCCGCTATATCTTTACCGGTTAGAGGCGTCATACCTTTGTAAGTTAGATCAGCTTTATCTTTATCGCCTTTAAATCGTACCAGCGAAAACTCTGTCTCCACTAATCCAGGATTGATAGAAGTAACTTTTATACCGAAAGCATTCAGATCGATGCGCATACCACGCGTTAGTGCATCTACAGCAAATTTGCTGGCGCAGTATACATTACCATTCGGATATACCTCTTTACCGGCAATCGATCCAAGATTAATAATGTGTCCGGATTTTCTTTCTGTCATAAAAGGAATTACTTCTTTCGATACATATAATAATCCCTTCACATTAATATCAATCATCGCATCCCAATCTTCTACACGGCCGGTTTGAATCGGATCGAGCCCGTGTGCATTGCCTGCATTGTTTATCAACACATCTATAGCTTTCCAATCGGCTGGGAGTGACGCTATAGCTTGCGCTACTTCTGATTGTATGCGTACATCAAAAGAAAGAGAAGTTACTTCTGTCTGCGCTGATAGTTCTTTCTGAAGTTTCTCCAGGCGATCTTTTCTGCGGCCGCAAAGTATAAGCTTAAAATTACTGGCAGCCAGTAGCCGTGCCGTTGCTTCTCCTATACCGGATGTAGCACCGGTGATCAGCGCAATTCGTTTTGTCATGATTATTGGAAGAGGAAGTATACTGTAATAGTATTGGTATTAATACGCTTGAGCGGCTCACCATATTTACCTGTGGCAGATCCCAGCATATTTACTATACCGCGCGAAAATCTGATTTCCGGAGAGAATTTGAACAACGGATAGTAAAGATCAAAACCAAAACCTGCATCGAGACTCAGGTTGGTGCCGGTTATATCCAATACGCGTTGTTCTGTTTTCTTTTTACCGGAAGCTTCAAAAGCCGGCACAACACCACCGATCATATACATGCGGATGTTGCCTCTGCGCTCCGATTTATATTTGAGCAATATAGGCACTTCTACCATCGTGCTTTCAATCAACTGATCATCGCGGGGTGTATCATCGGTATAGATATAGCTTATGCGATATTCATAGAACCCAACTTTAGGTGTAATGCGCACATCCACCTGATCGTCTAAACGATAGTTTACGATAAAACCCAGTGAAAAACCTCCAGACCAGCTTGGTGTGATGGAATGCACTGTATCAAATTTAGGCGTTACAAAAGCATCCGAATATTTAAGCTGATATGTTGACGAATGTAAACCTATCAAAAAACCATAAGTCAGTCTTTTGTCGTCATAATTGGGGTTGTTTTTCTGCACCCAACGTTTTTTTTGTGCGTGCCCGGCTACACAACCTAGCATAAATACACAGGCGAATATTACTTTGAGCCGGTATAAATAGAGCTTATTCCAAAAGTGAGTGTTCTGCATTTCGAGTTGTTAAATCCGACATTGTTAAGGATGTGAAGAAATTTCTCACCATCCGGAAAAGCCTCTACAGATTCAGGAAGATAGGTATATGCAGCCTTGTCGCTGGATATAGCCCTGCCTATCCTAGGCAAAACGAATTTAAAATAAAAATTATATACCTGCTTGAAAGGAAATTTTCTCGGCCTGGAAAATTCCAACACCACCAATTGTCCGCCCGGTTTCAAAACACGGTATATCTCACGCAGGCCACGCTCCAGGTTCTCGAAATTGCGCACACCAAACGCCACTGTAACAGCATCGAACCGGCTATCTTCAAAAGGAATATTCTCCGAATCACCCTTCATCAGCTCGATACGATCGGTAAGCTTGCGATCGGCCACTTTCTTTCGCCCTACTTCCAGCATGCCTTCAGAAATATCAATGCCAACGATCTTCTCAGGCTTCAAGGTCAACGCCTGAAGAGCAAAGTCGCCAGTGCCCGTAGCCACATCCAGCATCTGTTTGGGTTGAAGAGGCTCCAGGTAATGGATCGCCTTTTTTCTCCAACCTTTATCAATACCCAGGCTCAGAAAATGATTCAAAAAATCATAACGATGGCTGATGTTATCGAACATTTTGGCCACCTGTTCTTTTTTGCCTGCTTTCTCTTCTTTATAGGGAACGACCGTCATTATGTGCAATTAACTGGGGCGAAGGTAGATGGTTTGACGGTAGGAATGAAATCCGGAATCGGTTATCCGTTAGTAGTTATCGGTTAACCGTTACCCGGCTTTACGGATAACGATTAACCGTTAACGAATATTAATTTGAAAGTACCTTAAACTCTACGCGTCTGTTGAGCTCGCGACCTTCTTCTTCATCGTCATTGCTCGCGAGTGGTTTGCTCTTGCCATACCCAACCGCTTTGATCCTGCGGGTATCGATGCCTTTCTTGGTCAGATAATCTTTTACTGCCTCTGCACGCTTTTGCGAAAGGAACATATTATAGGCTTTGGTTCCTATAGCATCAGTATGCCCCGCAAGCTCGATCGTCATGTTGTTGTTGGTGCGCATCATCGCTTCCAGCTTATTCAATTCAACGTACGACTCAGTTTCGAAAGTAGCTTTATCAAAGTCAAAATAGATATTGCGCAGGATCCCAACAACACCCACCGACAGTTTACGAAGTTCTACTGTGCGGTTAAGGGTTTTCTCTTCGGTAGTAGCTCCTTCTATTTTAATGTTCTGGTTCTGGTAAGCATAACCATCACGATCTACCGATAAGCGATACTCTTTTGCTTTCGGATTCTTGATCAAAAATTCATACACACCATTACCCTGCGAGCTGGATCCTACAATAACATTATCCTTTGCTCCCACCAGTTTTACTTTCGCATCCAATGGAGTTTTATCGCCTGCATCTACTACGGCTATTACGTACTTGAGCGGTACTATAGGTTTCTTCGGCTCTTTTTTAGGTTCTGTTTTAGGCTGAGTATTTTTAGGTTCCGTCTTGGGTTCATTCTTGGTTGGCTGATTTTTAGTCGGATCAACTTTTACCGGCTCGGTTTTCGGTTCGTTCTTCACTACAACAGGTTCTGTTGTCTGTGTTGTATCTTCCACCACAGGTTCAGGATTTTTAGCAACGGCCGGCTGCGGATTTTTAAGACCATCAGGAATCGTGATCATATATATATCTGTATATCCCATACCATCTTCACGAACAGAAGAGTAATATGCACGCTTGCTGTCTTTTGATGATACGAAGTATATATCATTATCCGGTGTGTTAATCGGATAACCAAGGTTTTCCGGTTCGCTCCATTCGTTGGAAGATGGATCGAATGTAGTTTTGAAAACATCAAAACCACCCATTCCTTTATGTCCCTTACTACTGAAATATAGTGTTACCAGATCGTAGTCGATAAACGGGGCATCATCGTCCTGATCGGTATTGATCTTCGGACCGAGATTTTTCACGTTAGACCATTCTCCTTTACTGTCTTTGGTAGCGCGGTATAGGTCGAGTCCGCCAAAACCACCGGGGCGATTACTGGAGAAATATAGTGTCTTCTCATCAGAAGATATAGAAACTGATTTTTCTTCAAAACTTGAGTTGATGATGCCCGGCATAGGAATGGGCTCACCCCACACACCATTTGCGCGCTCACTGTAGTATATATCTCCTCCACCTTCGTCCATATAAATAAACAGGGTATTACCATCGGCAGACAAACCGAGGTTGGAGTTGTGATAGGGCGTGTTTACCGGCACTCCAATGTTTTTAGCATACGACCATGTATTACCGGTTTTGGTAGCAAAGAATATATCTTCCCATGGTTTGTTATCGTCTGCCACGTTTTGGTTCAAGTTATCTTCTCTGCGGCGTGTAGTAAAGAATAATTCCGTTTCCTTTTCATTCAGCACGGGTACATAATCTTCATATTCAGAGTTAATCTCACGACCAATATTTACAATGGAGAAATTCTTGGGGTTGGCAAAAAACTCTTTCGCATTCTGGCACTCATATATAGCGCGATCAACAACAGCAACATCTACTTTATCTTTACCCTGATAGTTCGCTTTCTTGGCAAGCTTTTCCTTATACAGGTTATAGAACTCGATCGCTTTATCGAACTTCTCTCCATATTGGTAGCTGCGACCGATAGAGTATTCTATATCAAATCTGTAATTAGGATCCTGACGGTATACACGCAGCAGGAATTTAACTGCCAGGTTTTTATCGATCGTGATCAAATGCAGACGACCGGCCTCGTAGTTGGCCTTGATGAAGGTGGTATCGAGATCGGCAGCCGTTACTACCAGACCACGGGCATCATCAATCGCTTTGGTAGCTTCCAAGGTAAGTTCAGCCTGAGTCATATATTCCTGAGCAAGTTCCTTAGGATTTTGCTGGCTGAAGGCTGGTCTGGTAAGCACAAGTAAAGTCAAAAAAATCAGTACACTTCGGATACTGGACATTGCTTAAAAAGTTTTACACTAAAGGTATAAATAAAAAAGGTTTACAATTATACTACAAGATAGGAAAAACTGCGGATTTAGAAACAGAAATTTGAAATCATAAAGACACATTTATTACAAACTTAGTATTTTGGGCTTCAATTATTACTTTAACAGATGAAGATTACTTCGGCCGAGTTCATTTCCAGTTATGCAGATGTGCGAAAATGTCCTCCACCGGATAAGCCGGAATTTGCTTTTATAGGTCGCTCGAATGTTGGTAAGTCATCGCTGATCAACATGTTAACTCAATCGCGCGACCTAGCCAAGACTTCTGCGAAGCCCGGTAAAACACAAACCATTAATCACTTTCTCATCAATGAATCGTGGTATCTGGTAGACCTTCCGGGGTATGGATATGCCAGCGTAAGCAAGAGTTTACGGGAGGGTTTTGGCAAGATGATTGACGGATATGTGCTCAAACGCGAAAATCTTTCGTGCCTTTTTATATTGATCGATTCCCGGCTCGAGCCACAAAAAATTGATCTCAGCTTTATCAATTGGGTAGGAAGTAAAGGTATACCGATCGCCATCATCTTTACCAAGTCTGATAAACTCAATCGTAATGAGTTGCAACGAAACGTGAGTCAGTTCGGAAAAGCGCTGCTGCAGGAGTGGGACGAACTCCCTCCTACGCTTGTTACTTCTGCGGAAAAAAAGACGGGTCGCGATGAAGTGCTCGACTTCATTAACGATGCGCTTAAGGTATATAAACAGCAATCATAGTCAGGCCTTTTTGAAACACTGCCGCCAGCAATATTAAACATGGAACATTACACGGGTTTCGTTAGCTTTGCGGCCGCATTGAAAATTTAAATATGACTTTAGCAGAACTCGCAACGATCTCCGGTAAAGGAGGACTCTTTAAAGTAATGGCCCCCACAAAGTCGGGTGTGATCCTTGAATCGCTGGACGAAGCCAAAACAAAAATTGTAGCCACAGCCAATCACCGTCTTTCGCTGTTGAATGAGATTTCGATCTATACCACTACAAAAGAAGGCACGGTTGCCCTGGAAGATGTTTTGAAAAAGATACACGCTGAGTTTGGCAACGACCTTGGTGTTGATTCAAACTCGGAAGGTGCCGAACTGAAGTCGTTTTTGAAATCTGTTCTTCCTGAATATGATGAAGATCGCGTATATGTTTCGGATATCAAGAAACTGGTGAAGTGGTATGAGTTGATTTTGAAGTATGCAGCAGACATACTAACCAGCACCAGCGAAGAAGAGAAAAAATAGAATTACTATATTTCTGGATAAAGAAAGCCGTGCCGCAAGCGCGGCTTTCTTATTTATAATATATCACTTGGTCTTTGCAAAATCATCCGCCTGCGCATTCAGGCTTTGGGCAGAAAGCGTTTCACCTGCATGGATGATAATTCTGTACTGAAATTTTACGGTCTGATCTTTCATCAGCTTCAGGTTCAATTCTTCTTTTCCTCCGCTGAACACTTTTTGTCCTAACGGGTTGGCAGCAAACAAACCATAGCCGCGTGCATGCCAGTAAGTAGGATAACCTATATTTTTCGGGTGATCGATAATAGCGATAGAAATTTTTTCTCCATCCTTCTCGCCATTGAGGCAAGTCCATACGGAACGCTTACTCCAGGTATCATCACCGGTTATACCTTCTTTGTTTACATACAAACCGGTAACCCCACTGTTGTCGAGTTGGGAAACAGCAGTAACATTACCATGTGCATCCACAAATTTATCTTCCTGCTTCGAAGGCATCTCCAATGCGCGGGCTACACGCAACGCGATCATTCCATCTTTTACATCTTTAAAAAGTACTTCATCAGTCATAGCTTTCAATATACATGAGCGATCGATGATGAAGCTTCCGTCTTTTACCGTAAAGACAAAGTCGGTTGTTTCTTCCAGCAGAACTTTACCGTTGATGTCTACCCAATGACTTAGTGTTTGTAACTCTGCGCGATCTTTACCCGCTTTCGACTTCAGTATTTTTTGATGACGGATGGAACCATATAAATTCTTTTTCTCCTTCGGTATAGCATCACTGTTATTCCAGAAATCGAGACCATTTACACTTTCATAATTTAGCCATAACCCTACATGATGAGGATGATCGGTACGTTCGCCCGCGCGCGGAGCGATCGGATATCCTCGAGTTACAACGTTACCCGTAACCGTTTTTAGCGGAAACAAAACCGGTTTCTCTGTTGAATCGAAATAACAATAAGCCGTGAGTAATTTTCCATTGTATAGAACTTCTACTTTCTTTTTGTCGCTGCGTTCATTCAGCGTAAATCCTTTCTGTGCCTGCACAGTCATGGCCAACATCATAAATAAATAGGCAAGTATATAGCGATTCATAAGCAGTATATTATAGTGAATGAAGTAAACCCGTAAGAACTAAAGATGCCACACAATTATTACCAAGGGACTGTTTCTTACACGAACGACCCTGATTTTTCCACCATGTTGCGCGAGCCCACATAAAAGGCTGTGCGTTGATGAAGGCTGTCGGGTTTTATATCGAGTATACGTGTAGTACCATTGGTAGCTTTACCTCCTGCCTGTTCTGCTACAAACGCCAGTGCATTGCACTCATAGATGAGGCGCAATTTACCGGTAGGGTCTTTTGCCGTGGCTGGGTATATATAGATGCCACCTTTTAACATATTGCGATGAAAATCGGCAACTAATGACCCGATATAGCGTGCGGTATATTTCTCGTCTTTGCAATACTGGATATAATCTTTCACCGGCTTGCTGAATGAATTGGCCGATCCTTCATTGATAGAGTATATCTTGCCATCATAAGGCATGTGCATATCAGGGTGTGAAAGGAAATATTCACCGAGCGTTGGTTCATACGTAAAGCCATTTACTCCGTGCCCGGTAGTATATACCATCATGGTAGAAGAACCATAGAGTACATATCCGGCAGCCACCTGGTCAGCACCGCGTTGCAGTATATCATCTGGTTGTATCGGTGTACCCACCGGGCTTTTTCTGCGATAGATCGAAAAGATGGTTCCGATGGAAACATTCACATCTATATTCGAAGAGCCGTCCAATGGATCGATCGCTATCACGTATTTACCATCGTTGTTAAGATCAGCAAATGTCTCTGCTTCTTCTGATACCAGTGCGCATACTTCGCCACCTTTAGCCAGTGCTCTTGTAAAACGGATGTTGGCCAGTACGTCCAGTTTCTGCTGATCATCGCCCGCAGTGTTCTGCGATCCTACCGCTCCCATGATGTCGATCAACCCGGCTTTATTCACTTCGCGATTCACCACTTTAGAAGCCAGCGCTATATCGCGCAACAACTGCGAAAGCTCACCACTGGCATACGCAAACTGGTCCTGGTTGTTTTTAATGAAACGATCGAGTGTGCTGCCGATAGGTTGAGCAATTCTTGATGTTTCAATGCTTGGTGTGTTAGCTTTATTGATTGATCTTTGCATGCTTTAAATTTAAGCCAAAAATAATTTCGCAAACGATTTAGCTAATTAAAAATGAAGGTTTTTAAATTCGGAGGTGCCTCCCTGAAAAATGCGGCCGGTGTAAAGAACGTAGCATCCATCATTCATCAGCATGGTCCGAATAACCTGCTGGTAGTAGTTTCTGCTATGGGTAAAACCACGAATGCCCTGGAGAAAATTCATAGCCTGGCAACCTCCGGTCAAAACGCTTCATCTCAAATTACCATACTCAACGACTATCATCAAGAAATACTGCGCGAATTATTCCCGGCCGGCCACGCGGTATACACTGCTGTAGCTTCTTTGTTTAAAGAACTGGAGGCACAACTCACAACCTCCGGAGAGTTCGACCAGGTGTATGATCAGGTAGTATCCCTGGGTGAATTGATCTCTTCAGTCATCGTGCATCATTACCTGCTTAGTCAGAAAGAAGCTTCGCATTGGCTGGATGCGCGAACCTGCATTGCTACGGATGCATGCTTCCGCGAAGGAAAAGTAGCGTGGCCAAAAACCTCATCCAACATTCAGCAACTTATACCGGTTCTTGAAAAACATATCGTTATCACGCAGGGATTCATCGGGCGTACCGATGCAGGGTATACTACAACACTGGGGCGCGAGGGCTCTGATTTTTCGGCCGCTATATTTGCTTCGTGCCTGCAGGCCAATTCTGTTACTATATGGAAAGATGTGCCAGGTGTAATGAACGCAGATCCGAAACGATTACCTGCCGCTACTGTATTTGAAGAACTCCCTTTCCGTGAAGCCGCTGAGATGACCTACTATGGCGCGAATGTTATTCACCCGAAAACCATCAAGCCGCTGGCGAATAAAGGTATACCGCTGCTGGTAAAAAACTTTGAAGATCCTTCTCTGCCCGGAACGCGGATACATGAATGCACCGTGGAGAACCTGCCTCCATTGATCGTCTTTAAAGACAATCAGTGCCTCATCTCGTGCAAAGTGACAGACTATACCTTTATTACGGAAGAACACCTGAGTGCTATATTTCAAGCACTCTCTTCGCTGGACTTGCGCCTGAACGTAATGCAGAATTCTGCCATAACCTTTTCATTCTGCCTCGACTTCCGCGAACACAAAGTACTGGCGCTGATCCAGAAATTACAGCAGCAGTTTGAAGTATACTATAACACCGGGCTTACGCTTATCACTATAAAAAATTATGATGAGCCAACGTTCGAAAAATACCGAAGCCATCCGGGTGTATTACTCGAGCAATCTTCGCGTTCAACGTTACAGGTATTAGTCAGACCTTAACGTTGGGTAAGTATATTTCTTCTAGGTGCGCGATGAATTGATCCATCGACCGATCGAGTATATCAAACACTTCCTGAAAGCCGCGCTCGCCACCATAATATGGATCGGGCACTTCCAGTCCCTTACCCTGCGGATCGAAGTTGCGCATCAGTTGAACTTTGTCCGAATATTGAGAAGCGTTGGCAAGCCTGAGTATATTTTGATAATTACTGTTATCCATCGCCAATATATAATCGAACTGCTCGAGGTCGTTCGTGCAAAGCTGGCGTCCAAAGTGATCGATCTGAACACCATTTTTCAATGCATTGGCTATCGTACGACTATCGGGTATATCTCCGATGTGATAATTGGATGTGCCGCACGAATCTGCCTCCACTATTTTCTCCAGCGCACTTCCCTTGATCTTGTGTTTAAAAACCGCTTCGGCCAGCGGTGAGCGGCAAATGTTGCCGAGGCATACAAATAATACTTTTACCTTTTTCATAAATTTTCAATCTTCCAAATGCCGGTTTTTAGCGGGCAAACGCCTAAAACCAGCTTTTCTAAAGCTCTATAACAGGAGCCCAATCGTTTCCACTTGCAAAAATAATCCGGATAAAGGGTTACAAAAGCATTCAAAATCTTATTTACGTACGCATAGCACACTTTTTAAGTACTGCCTTTTGGTTTGAAAAGCCTCCCCTGGAGGCTTTTCTTTTTTCCACCGGTTTCAATCCTTCACTCCTCTTCTCTACATTTATAAAAAACAAAATCTCATGGACTATATCCAGGTTACTGAACAACACGAGCCTTTCGTTGCCCTGATCCGGTTGAACAGACCGAAAGAACTAAACGCACTCAACATTCAACTCATGCAAGAGCTACGCGATACACTTCAGCAACTCGACAAGAATGAAGCAGTACGCGTGGTGATCATCACGGGAAATGAACAGGCTTTTGCTGCCGGTGCCGACATTAAACAAATGGCCGACAAGAGTGCTATCGATATGTTGATGATCGACCAGTTCAGCACGTGGGATCAGATACGAAAAATCAAGAAGCCGATCATTGCTGCTGTTTCAGGTTTTGCTTTAGGAGGTGGTTGTGAATTAGCGATGATGTGCGACATGATCATTGCATCCGAGAGTTCAAAATTTGGTCAGCCCGAAATAAAGATCGGAGTTATACCCGGTGCCGGTGGAACACAACGCCTTACAAAAGCGATTGGTAAAGCAAAAGCAATGGAACTTGTTCTGACGGGAAGATTTATATCGGCAGAAGAAGCACTATCATATGGGCTGGTAAATAAAGTAGTGCCTGTTGAAATGTACCTATACGAAGCAACACAGTTAGCAAAAGAAATTGCACAGATGTCGCCAGTAGCAGCGCAGCTCGCAAAAGAAGCTGTGAACCGGTCATTCGAAACACATCTGGATGAAGGCTTATCATTCGAGCGCAAGAACTTCTATCTCGCCTTTGCATCCGAAGATCAGAAAGAAGGTATGCGTGCATTTGTAGAGAGACGCAAGGCAGAGTTTAAAGGGAAGTAGCTGTTAACGAAATTGAATATCGAACATGGAACACCGATTAATGAATGTTGAAGTTGGTAGTGGCGACACTGAACTCTTTTCGCGACTAACTATTAACGGATAACTTCTACAGCAGCAGCGTCACTTAATAACTTTCTTCAGCACAGCCCTGGTTTTACCCCGTGGCACAAAGCGATGCACAATATTGAAGCGCAGATTGCCGGTGTTGAGTTCCATCTTTCTATCGCGATGCGAGGTGAGATTTATATTCTTGTTTACAAAAACAAAACTGAACGCCCATACTTTTGAATTATACCCCGCAAAAAAACTGAACGATGAATTAGGGCTTAGTGAAGATGACTTTACGCGCTTGCCATCTATAAGCAAGGAGTTGGTGCCGTAGTCCAGGCTTACCGTTGCCTGGCCGGTAGCAAAGAAATGTTTCTTCCATACAAAAGTATATACATACCCTATATTAGGACCAACCTCCACAAAGTCGATACGTTCTATTGAGGTTTCTTGTGGAAGCGTTTGGAGAGCAGCCGGAATCAAAGCACTGTCGCCCCGCGTATAGCCTGTAAAAAATTCAAGTCCCGCCAGCAAAGAGCCTGCTGATTTCTTCTGCCACTCACTTTGCAGGAAAGACGACCTATAGGAAAATCGCTTGTGATTAAATACGTATTGCCCTGATATACCAAAGAAGCGCACTTTTATATCCGGACGAATATAGTAGCCGGTAGTTCCGTCCCGGATCTGACTGTTGTTCATATAAAAACCATTATAGAACTGACCGAATCCATCTACCAAGATCTTGCGGCCATAGACGTGTGTTTGCAAATCGAGGTATTTTGTTTTGCCTTTCGCTGCATCATTATTTAGAAAGCCAAAGCCATACGCCAGATTTAGAGTAGCCCATTTATAGGTGGCGCCCACCCCCATATTGAGTGTTGTATTAGGGCGATAGCGAATATGAATAGCCTCGTTCAAATCTCTATAGCGCAACGATGTATATTTCTGAGAAAAGTAAAATCGCCCGGTAATAATCTTGTCGTAAGAAGTATAGTATGTACTGTCGTACTGGGCCAGACCGCTATACGCACAGAGTAAGAAAAATGCTATCAAGGGTTGCCTCAGCACACTATATCGTTTTTATTTTTCTATACTCCTGAAAAACGGTGCCACGCCCAATAGCATCACGAACTGCCAACATCTTAAAAAAGAAAAAGCAACGGCTGATAAACCGTTGCTTTTATTCTACATGTAGTAAAGATATGTCTTATCGTACGTTGATACCGAAACCAACGGTGAGCGCATTATATTTTTGTAAAGTATAGTCAGCATGCAAAGTAAATACAGCCAGCTTGAGGCGGAAACCTGCCGTCATGCGAGGGCCAGAGGCTGTATAGCGAAGATCAACCGGGTTTACCTCCTGTGCCTGGTAAGTGCCATCGTTGTTCACATCCCATTTACCAAGCATACTCAGATTCGATTTAACAATGTTATAACCCAAACCGCCATATACTGTCAGAACAGATACTTTCTTGGAGATAACCCCCTGAATAGTTGTGGCATTCATCGCCATCTCACCTTTTGCGTTTTCAGTCATGATATCTGTATCGGTATATTTATAGTCGATAGCCAGGTGGGTATAGCCTACGAAAGCCGAAAGATCGAATGGCAACAACCGGAGGCCAGGTATATATTGCTTTACATCGTGCATGATACCTATACCGAACATCTTGAATTGTGAATCATCATTGATGTTAATATTCGGTGTGAAGCGCACCTTCAGGTCTGTTCCTTTTGGTAAACCTATACCCAGATGTACCATTGGTACAGGCATCCAGTTTTTACCAACGTTATGTTTCAGGTCAAGACCACCCGGGCCTTCAAATGTATCATTGTTCAGGATGTTTCCCTTTTCCTGGTATACAGGCGCTCTGTCGGGGCCAAATATAGTAGGAGCCTGCGGATAGTCCGGAGATCCCTGCGGATAGCTAACACTACCCGGCTGCACCATCTCTACTCTTGAGAGACTAAGCTTTGATACATCGTAAAACAATTCACTTTTCGGAATAGTCATGGCACTGGCTGTAATGGTCAGATCAATACCAATAAGTTTGTGCGTTTTGGCGGTGTTATACCAGCCGGAGTTAAGGCCAAGAGCAACACTTTTCATGAAGGGAGCGATGTAGCCATCGATCAGTAATTTCCCGTCATTAATGTCTTCTTTCAATAACCGATCTATATCGTCCTGGGCGAAGACCGATACGGATGTAGTAAAAAATAGACCGAGTACAACTGCTGTTCTTTTGATCAATTCCATATTTTTTTAATTAGACGCTAATTCATTCTAAAATATAAGATTTGGTAAACTTTGTTTAAGTAAAGATGATAAAATAATCATAGGTCTTAGGTCTTGCTTTGTATTTTTGCCGAAGAATGGAGTTTCTATACAGCATTTCAATACAGGTAGTTGGGGTTTTAATACAACTCGCAAGCCTGTTTCATCCTAAAGCAAAAGCATTTGTTGCAGGTCGCAGGAAAATATTCAGGCGATTAGCAGCCGATATACCCGGCACAACGCCCCTGGTATGGGTCCACTGCGCTTCATTGGGAGAATTTGAGCAAGGCCGTCCCGTGATCGAAGCATTGAAGAAAGAATTTCCGCAGGTATCTATTCTGCTTACCTTCTTCTCTCCTTCCGGATATGAGGTGCGTAAGAACTATGAACAGGCAGACTATGTATACTATCTCCCGCTGGATACTGCCGCCAATGCCCGCAAGTTTATTTCGATTACCAAACCTACGCTTGCTATTTTTGTTAAATACGAATTTTGGTATCACTATACACGCGAGCTACAAGCTTATAACATTCCGCTTATCTCTATATCCGCTATATTTCGTAAAGACCAATTGTTCTTTCAACGTTATGGCGGATTCTATCGGAAGATACTCACTCACTTCTCTTACTTCTTTGTACAGAATGACGAGTCGCGGCATTTGCTGCAATCTATAGGCGTCACTAATGCCAAACGCGTAGGTGATACACGCTTCGACCGTGTGCATCATGTTGTAAAGCAAGGCGGGGAGATTGTTATAGCACAAGCTTTCAAGAACGAACAAAAGTGTATGGTGATTGGCAGCTGTTGGCAAGAAGATATGGATGTGCTGGCGCCCTTCATTAATGAGAACAAGATGAAGTTCATCATCGCTCCGCATGAAGTAACGGAATCATTCATTACCAATCTTGAAAAATCATTGCTGGTAAAATCGATCCGGTACTCTGCAGCCGACAATAAAAAACTGGACGATTACCAGGTGCTCATCATCGATAACATTGGCATGCTTTCTCGTCTCTATCGCTATGGCGAATTTGCCTATATAGGCGGCGCCTTCGGCAAGGGCCTGCATAACATTCTGGAAGCTGCGTGCTACGGTGTGCCTATACTCTTTGGTAACAAGAATTTTGAAAAATTTCAGGAAGCTGTTGATCTTATTAACCGGGGCGGTGCCTTTGAAGTATCGGACTATACCGATCTGAAAACGAAGTACGAAATGCTGAATATACCCGAAAACTTCCTGCTGGCCTGCGAAGTAACGAGACAGTATGTGGAGGAGAACCTGGGCGCAACGGAGAAGATTATGGAGTATTGCAGGAAGATTGTTGCTAATCGTTAACCCTATATATGCAAACTTGAATATCGAACAAAGGAACATCGATCAACGAATGTTGAAGTATAAAGACACTCCACTAATCTCACACTCACACCCCAGCAGTCAGAGGCATGATGCCAGCAGCCATTTCTGAATATCAAACAACAATTAACGAATAACGGATAACGCTCCACCATGATTGGAACAGTAGTACGCTCCACCGGATCCTTTTATGACGTGCTCGCAGAGGGTAAGAAATATACCTGTCGCGTGCGTGGCAAGATCCGTTTGGAGGGTATAAAAGAAACCAACCCTGTAGCGGTGGGCGATCGTGTGGATTTTGATCTCGATCATGATATAGGTTCTATCACGGCTATACTTCCGCGCGATAATCATATACTTCGGCAATCGGTAAAGAAGACCGGACACTCGCATGTGCTGGCCGCAAACATCGATCAGGCTATGCTGGTAGTAACGCTGGCCATGCCGCGAACTTCCTTAGGGTTTATTGATCGCTTCCTGGTAAGTGCAGAGTCTTTTCGCATTCCGCAAATCATTGTGTTTAACAAGAAAGATCTGTTGAGTGAAGAAGAAGCCGAACATGTAAAGCAGCTTATAGCGCTATATGAAAGTATAGGTGTCACGTGCTTCTCTATATCCGCTCAGTCGGATAATCCGGAGATGATCCGCGCGATGTTACAGGATAAGATAACGCTTATAGCCGGGCACTCCGGTGTGGGTAAATCTACCTTGCTTAACAAGATCGCTCCTGCTATTAACCAGGCTGTTGGCGATATATCAGCATTCTCTGAAAAAGGTACGCACACTACTACCTTTGCCGAAATGTTTTCGCTGGATGAAAAGACATTTGTAGTTGATACACCCGGTGTAAAAGAATGGGGATTGGTAGAGATGAGCGAACAGGAAATATCGGATTACTTTCCTGAGATGCGCGACCTGCGACTGTCCTGTAAATTTGGCGCACGCTGTATTCATGTAAACGAACCCAAGTGTGCGATCATTGATGCTGTACAGAATGGCACCATTGCCCTGAGCCGGTACGAGAACTATATCAGTATGGTATTGGGAGAAGACAACCGGAAGTAATTACTATGGAATACATTGCTAATGGCCGTCACTATTCATATCACTCGCAGGGAGAAAGAATGTGGGGTAATGATACCGTATTGCTGGATTCAAGTATAGACCTGACCTCAGGAAAACCCTGGCATGCTACAGGCTTCACTATCGAAAAGCTCTTTGACGATTCTTTATATAGTACATTCTCAAAAAATGTATATGCTTTATTGATCGATCGTTGGCAACAAGCCGGGTTACCGGTTCAACACAATTTTCCGTTACAGAACTATCATACTATAGCTCCTGATTTTGAAACACATATTCGTGCTGTTGACAAAACTAAATTACTTTCTGTAAGCGATTTTCCGGTTCCCATTCAATTGCTGGAAGAAAGAATTTCAGAAATTTGCAAAGCATCGCTCATTGCCCGGAACCCGTTTGATGAGCAACGTATATTTCATTTTCGGGTGATACGACCTAGTAAAACGGACAATAATCCACTTCACAGAGATGTATGGCTGGAGGATTATGATAATTGTATCAACCTATATATACCCATTGCCGGAAGCAGTGAATTGACTTCACTCATGATTATTCCCGGAAGTCATACATGGCCTGAATCAAAAATCGAACGCACTGTAAAGGGTGCCGATATTAACGGCATTAAATACAATGTTCCTGCCGTCACATCCATTCGTGGTGACTTTACTATGCTGCGTCCATCACCTGGCCCGAACGAAGTTTTGATATTCTCTCCTTATCTCATCCATGGTGGTTCGATCAACTCTTCTGATAACGAGACACGCATCTCCATAGAAATTCGTCTTTGGAAGCGGTGATCAGGTAAACTTAAGTTTATTATATACTTCGCGAAGAAACGCAAGCGGCAATTTTATCTGTATCAAAATATATAAGAACGTGTCTTCAAATGAAAGTGACGTGAGCTCTTTCAATAGATGATAGAATAGTTCACCTTCTTTGAAATTCTCAGAAAAAGTAGCTTGTCGCAATTCATATCGAACGCGTTGTATGAGTGCTTTTTGTTCAGCCTGATTCTTCACCATCTTCTGTGCCTTGCGGCATACCAGGTAGGTTGAATGCAACTGAGGATCTCCTACTTTATACCACCCGGCAGACATAGACGAAGATGTTTTTCGCACTATTGTAAGTTTCTCGATGGTATAATTATACCGGTATTTTCGTGAAGAACGTACCCAGAAATCAAAATCCTCGTATGCCAGGTTCTCATCGTATCCACCCAAAGCATCCAGCACTTCTTTCCGTATCATCATCGTAGGCGATGAAATGAAATACGTGGTGAGCACATCTTTAAACACATCGCCTTCCGGTATAGCTTTGATTATCTTCTTGCGCATCAGATCCTCAAAATGATTATACAGAAACTTGCGATCGCTGGTAACATATATAGCATCCGAAAAGATTACACCTACCGAATGATCGAACCTGCGAAAAAACTCTACCTGTTTCTCTACACGCTCCGGCACCATAATATCATCTGTAGCAAAATCGATAATATACTCTCCCGTGGCGAGTGCCAGACCTTTATTAAACGCCTTGCAGTTACCCACGTTGGCAGGCATAGGCAAGAAGTATATATCAGTACGACCGGTGCGTTCTATAAATTTCCGGATAACGGAAGCGCTATCGTCCGCACTGGCATCGTCTACTACGATGATCTGGATATTGCTATAGGTTTGATCTACTACCGACTGCAAGGCTTCTTCTACAAAGCGCGCGTGGTTATAACATAAGCATATTATGGAAACAAGCGGCCCCTGCACTACCATATTTTTCGAAAGGTTAGCTTGGGTGTTGGCTTTCCACCCAGTCGCAATTTAAAATCAAGCAAGCCAAAATTAGGTTTACCCTCTATAGCCGAGGTTCCGAGATCGAGCATGGCTATAGATTCGTCTGCACAAAAACGATGCATACCATCGATGAGCATTACCACCGGGCTATACGAATCATATTCTTTATCGTGGTCGCAATAAAAATTATAGAGTATATCGTCCTGCACCCGTATAGCAATGGAAGCTGCTACCAGTTTGCCTTCGTGATATATAGTAAAGAGATGATGCCGCTCAGGAAATTCATTAACTGTTTTTCGCAAATCGGCTAACGTCATGGATAAAGTATAGCCCTTCTGCTTTCGGCAGGCGAGTATAAACAGGTATATATCATCCAGCAGTTCAGCAGATACCGAGCGAAAAAACAGTCGCGCTTCCTGTGCCTGGCGAAGTTTTCTCTTCTCCCATGTATCCGCTTTTTCTTTAAACTCGTGCTTCACCTCCACAATGGTTCCTACTTCCGCATCAATCACCTGGAAGCCATTGTTCAGCAAAAATGTTTCAGTCAGCGCAGCCCGTCTATAGCGATAATTCTGCGGAGCATTTTTAATGGTAAAACTGGTAGCTCCTTTATCTTTTATACGGCTGATTACAAACTCCAGAAACGCATAAAGAACAACAGGCGCTATATCGTCCGAACATTCTATACCACCAAAAGGCGAGCGCAGCGGGCTTCGGGCATCTATACCTTCCAGATGAACATGCATGAGGCAATCCACGCATTTATATTTATCGTGCAAGGCGTAGAAAGTATACCAGCCATCGGGCGATTGCAGGTATAGATGTTCGTATCGATTGAACAGGGAGACAGCAAGATCGGTTGAATAAGCGATCGGCAGAACGCCTTCGTGAAAACTATACTCTTCCAATCAATAGGGGATTCCGAGTTTCTTATAAACGAAGTGCATAAGCCAGGCCGGACCGATAAGCAGGAATTGAACATCTTTCAAAAAAGATGGCTTCTTTCCTTCCACTTTGTGTCCATAGAACTGGCCGATCCAGGCAAGCACAAATATACCAATACTAATAGCCCAGAGTGGCGCTATGCCGAGGCGTGTTATACCATTGGCTACCGCCAGGCACAATACACCAAACAACATCATACCAATGCTCAGTGGTATAGATAACGAAACATAATAGATCGTTACCAGTATAAGCACAACGGTTGCCCAGTTGGCATATACATTTCCCTGGCCCAATACAGATTGAACCGGTTGTGAAGGTATAGATGCAATAAGCCCAACAATGCTGAAGAATATCAGCGGCACACAAATCCAGTGAATGGATTTATTTGTATGATTCTGATGGCTTTCACCATACTCTAACAACAGTTGATCTATTCTGCGCATACCGTTTTTTCTTTTGGGGTAAGAAATTTACTTCATTCCTATCAATCTTCAAACGCTTCCTTTATCAGGCAGCAACCTTCGTTTTCACTTTCTGCCAGTCTTTGATCTGCCAGTGTATGTTTCCGGTGGTAAGATGATTTCCCTGCGCATCGTGGATCTTTACTTCGCAAATGATTACTACCGATTCTTGTGTTTTTAAAGGATCGTATATAAAACGTTGCAACCAATCTTCTGAAATAGTGAACGTAGCAGTTGCATCCATCTTGCCCTGGTAATGATAATCCATCTCCAGGCGTTGCATAATGAGGCGATACTTTTTTGAATCGAGTTTGCTGATCAGCAGAAAACCTGTGGTAAACTCCGAGACTGTAGCCAATGCACAGGCATGTATACCACGTATATGGTTGAAGTTCTTTTTAGCATATGGAATGGATGTTTTCAAATGATAGTCTCCTATTTCCAGTATTCGGAAACCATGGGGTCTATTAAAGGGAATCATCCGGTTCAGAGACCAGTTCAGGAGCTTGCGGTAAAAGGCAGATGACTTGGCTTTTTGCACGGCAGTATTTAAATCCAGCATAATTTTCAACAATTCGATGGAAGTTAAAGGGATTTTCCTGGATTGAAAAGCCTCCCGAAATTACTTGCGGCCGATTGGCATGATTTTAGGACTTACCCCGACAAATAAAAATTACAGGGTATCTACCCCTACGACAATGAAAACGAAAAAATTTAAAATTATTGACCTGTTGTTGATGGCTCCTACTATTGCTGCGTTGTTATACGGTATCATCATTTCCATTCACTTCTGATTCGAAGTAAACATCCGCTATATATAGTATATATTCAGAATGTCCGGTATACCCTTGGTTGCCGGACATTTTATGAATACTTGAAAACAGCCTGAATGGCTACACGGGCAATGCGTTCATCTTCATCTTCTGACAGCCCGCTGATACCGATACCTCCAATTACTTTGCCCTGCTGCACAATCGGTACACCACCACCAAAACCCGTTATACTTTTATCGCCCCAGAATGCCGGTGGCCGATCATTCCCCAACATAAAATCTCCCATCTGCTTGGTCGATTTACGATCGCGTGCCGAAGTATAGGCTTTATTGTGGGCTATAACAGAAGCGGCAGGACTCGCTTCATCCATGCGTATAAAAGCAATCAGTTCTCCTTCCGGTCCGGCAACCGATGCGGCTACATGTTTTTTTATCCTCAACGCTTCCTGCACTACTTGTTGCAACAGCTCAAGCGCTTCGGTATAACTAATTTTCTCAAAAGTATACATACAGGTATCAGGTATAGTATATAGGCTTTCTTATCCGTTCCTGGCAGCAGCCAGTTTACTCTTCCAGTAAC
The DNA here is from genome assembly GCF_036568665.1 of Ohtaekwangia sp. Lineage (GTDB taxonomy): Bacteria > Bacteroidota > Bacteroidia > Cytophagales > Cyclobacteriaceae > Ohtaekwangia. The sequence continues at coordinate 26,407 of NZ_DATCSD010000049.1, forward strand.
CATAGCTGAAGTATATCACCAGTCCGAAGAGCATCCATCCAAAGAACACTCCCCAACTGCGAGCCGGTATCTCAATCATCAGGTACAGGCAGCATAACATACCCAGTACGGGTATCAGCGACAGCTTCTTTATAAAGGAAGCAACGGTGATCGCTGCGGCCAGTATAATGAACACGATGAACAGAATTTCCTGGTGCGATTCGTTACTGATGTTGCTTACCGATGCAGTAACTCGCTCGCGAAATCCATATAGGAATATAGCGAAAAAAATCGGCACTATCCAGCGGCTGTTGATATAGGGAAGATTGAATTTTTTGGCTTCTTTATTCGGCACTTCCGGCAACATCAACACACCTCCACATACCAGTACAAACGCAAACAAGGTTCCTATACTGGTAAGGTCAGTCATCAATGCACTCTCAACAAACAACGAAGGTATCGCTACTATAAAACCGGTTACGATGGTAGAGAAAGAAGGCGTTTGAAATTTAGGATGGATAGAAGAGAAACGCTTCGGCAACAATCCGTCACGACTCATACTCATCCATATACGCGGCTGGCCTATCTGAAACACCAGCAACACACTGGTAGCTGCAAGCACAGCACTAACCGAAATAAAGAACCCTACCTTGCCGAGGTTGATCTTTTCAAATACATACGCCAATGGATCGGATACATTATTGAACTCTGAATAATTTACCATACCGGTAATTACCAGCGTTACTATTACATAAATAACTGTACAGATAATAAGCGAGTATATCATGCCCCGAGGCAGATCGCGCTGCGGGTTGGCACACTCTTCGGCTGTAGTAGATATAGCATCAAAACCTATATACGCGAAAAACACGGCAGAAACTCCTTTCAATACTCCTGTAAAATTGTTGGGTAAAAATGGAGTCCAGTTATCGGTGTTGATATAGAACAATCCCACAATAACAATGATCGCCAGCACCACCAGCTTTAAACCCACCATAAAGTTAGCGCTGCTGCGGCTCTCTTTTATACCTATATAGGCTAATATAGTAATGAGTGCAATGATCATGGCAGCCGGCAGATTACAGATAAATCTAAAGCCACCAACGAGCGGTGCCGTAGTCCACGCCATACCATCCGTAGAAGTTCCGGCAGCAATCGCTGCTTCGTACGATGTTCGGGCCGTTGTAGGGTCGGTAGCAAGCCATGCCGGTAAATGTATACCTATACCTTCCAGCAGGTTGGCAAAGTAACTGCTCCACGAAATAGAAACCACCACGTTACCAATACCATACTCTAATATGAGCGCCCACCCGATAACCCAGGCAGCCACTTCACCAAAAGTTACATAGGAATAGGTATAGGCACTGCCCGCTACAGGAACACGCGAAGCAAACTCGGCATAGCATAAAGCCGTAAACCCGCAGGTAACAGCTGTGATAATGAACAGAAATATAACACCCGGCCCGCCATCATAAGCCGCCTGTCCGATAGTGGAAAAGATACCGGCTCCTATTACAGCCGCTATACCCAGCGAGGTAAGGTCGCGGACACCGAGTACTTTTTTAAGACCTGCGGAGCCGTGGTCATTGCTTCCTTCTTCAACATCTTTGAGGATTGCCGGGATTGATTTCTTTCGGAATAGGGAGTTCGACATTCAGTTCAGGTTTAAGGAGGGCTCAAAATAAGTAAAAATTAAACAGGTTTGTTGCTGAAAGAGGCTCTATAGACACTTGTTTTCAGAATAACCACTAAAATTTTGAACGATTAAAAGATGAGTTGATTTTTTAAATTAACTTCATGGCCAGAGTGGAAGGAAAATTTTTTAAACGCTGTCAATTTGGATTTTTTAATGACTCCTCCGAAAGAACACCCGGACAACGCTGCTGATGAGGGCGTAGTGCCGAAGACCAATATTACCGCAGAAGAACTTAACCTTTTGCCGCTGAAGGCTTTCAGTGGCAAGGTGAGCGTTATTACCGATACTGAAAAACTGACTAAGGCTGTAAAGGAGATCGAAAAACATCCGGTGGTTGGCTTCGATACGGAGACGCGCCCCAGCTTTAAAAAAGGACAATCGTATAGTGTTGCACTGCTTCAACTCGCGTTACCTCAAAAAGTATTTCTTATACGCTTGCATCACACAGGCGTTACCGATGAGCTCGCCTCTATCTTTGAAAATACCAACATCATTAAAGCTGGTGTAGCCATTCGTGACGACATCAAGGCATTGCAAAAGATCAAGCGCTTTCATCCGCAGGGATTTGTAGAGCTTGCCAATCTCTCGAAGGAGAAAGGACTGCAGGTAGAGAGCGTTAAAAAACTAACGGGACTGCTACTGGGCTTTCGCATTTCAAAAAGTGCGCAGACTTCCAACTGGGAGGCTCCTACGCTTACCGAAAAACAGATCGAATATGCTGCCACCGATGCGTGGGTGTGCCTGGAGATCTATAAAAAACTGATCGCCTCAGAATAATTCTTCCGGTTATCACGCTGCGTGTAACCCTGACTATGCGAACTGAGTTTATACCTCGTACCTGAAAGGTAATGAGTCGGTTATGCTACCTAATTCGCACAATGGTTATTCCTTTCAACATCTCGTTCGTATACTATACTTTGAAACTATATATTAAATGACCCCATCTGTTAAGATTCTCAAGCAGGAAATTCTCTCTGCCAACTGGTATAAACTTTATAAATATACTTACTCGCTTACTGATAAGCATGGCAAAGAACTAACGCAGAGTCGTGAGGCATACGATCGCGGCAATGGTGCTACTATACTCTTATATAACAAACAGCAACGCACCGTTATTCTCACCAAGCAATTTCGCCTGCCTACATTTGTAAATGGCAATGAAAGTGAGAATGGTATGCTCATTGAAGCCTGCGCAGGGTTGCTTGACCTGGATAATCCGGAAGATTGCATCCGCAGAGAAACCGAAGAAGAGACCGGGTATCGAATCTCGCATGTAAAAAAGATATTCGATGTATATATGTCACCCGGCTCTGTAACGGAGATCCTTTACTTCTTTATTGGCGAATATACCCGCGAGCAAAAAGTAAACGAAGGTGGCGGTGTGGATGAAGACGAGAACATTGAAGTGCTGGAATATGATTTCGAAAAAGCGTACGGCATGATTGCCACCGGAGAAATTCGCGATGCAAAAACCATTATGCTGCTGCAATACGCCAAACTTCACAATCTTTTTACAGCCTGAACAGCAAAGAGCAGGGTAGTTAATTGGCATTAACTTTTTTATTTTAGGCATAAACATACCTTATGCCGCGCTTTATACTTTCTCTGCTCTTTGTTTTAACTCTCACGGTGAGTTATGCTCAGAAGCTTCAGCTCACCGAGCTCACTACTGAATATCAACGCAATCCGATCGGGATCGACATCACCACTCCGCGCTTTAGCTGGAAGCTGAGTTCGCCTGCTCGTGATGTTATGCAAACCGCTTACGAAGTACGTGTAAGCAATGACGACAAATCGAAATCGGTAGTATGGCAAAGCGGAAGAGTTACTTCCGATCAATCGGTGTTCATTGCCTACTCAGGTGCGCCACTCAAGGCCACACAACGGTACCGCTGGCAGGCACGCGCGTGGGATAACAAAGGCAACGCTGCTCCCTGGAGTGAGGTGCAATTCTTTGAGATGGGATTGCTGAAGCCCACCGACTGGACCGCGAACTGGATAGAACCTGCTATACCGGGCGACAGTGTTAACAGCCCTTCACCGATGCTGCGCAGAACCTTTGATATAAAAAAATCAATCGCTTCTGCACGCCTCTATATTACCGCACACGGACTATATGAATCCTTCATCAATGGCAAGCGCGTGGGCAATCAATATCTTACCCCCGGCTGGACAAGCTATAACAAGAGATTGCAATATCAGACCTACGATGTTACAACACTGCTTCGAAACGGTAGCAACGCAACGGGGGTGCTGCTGGGCGATGGCTGGTATCGCGGTAACCTGGCGTGGGGCGGACTAAAAAACATTTATGGTAAAACGCTGGGTATACTCTATCAACTGGAGATAACCTATACCGATGGCTCGAAAGAAGTTATAGCTTCTGATGATAAGTGGAAAGCCTCCACGGGCGCTATACGAAGAGCCGGTATATATTATGGCGAAGCATACGATGCACGCCTCGAAAAGAAAGGTTGGGCAGAAACAGGCTATAGCGATGCCGACTGGCAGGGAGTAAATATACTCTCCGGAGGAAAAGAAAATATACTCGCTGCCTATGGACCTCCGGTAAGAAAGCATGAAACCTTCAAACCGGTAAAAATCTTTAAAACTCCGAAAGGGCAAACCGTGGTTGACTTCGGCCAGAACCTGGTGGGGTGGATAACCCTTCGTGTAAAAGGAGATGCTGGCGACAAAGTTACTGTGCGCCATGCGGAGGTACTTGATAAAGATAAAAACGTTTACCTCGAAAACCTGCGTGCTGCCGAAGCCGAAGTGGTATATACCTTGAAGGGCGGTGGTGAAGAAGTATACGAACCACACTTCAGCTTTTTTGGATTTCGCTATGCGTGGGTAGAGGGATTCCCCGGAACACTAACAGCGGATAACATCTCAGCTACAGCGCTATATTCGGACATGACGCCTACGGGAAATTTCTCCTGCTCCAATGCACTCGTCAATCAATTGCAGCATAATATACAATGGGGACAGAAAGGAAACTTTGTAGATGTACCGACTGATTGTCCGCAGCGCGATGAACGCCTCGGCTGGACAGGCGATGCACAAGTGTTTTGTCGCACGGCCACTTATAATATGAACGTTGCTCCTTTCTTTAACAAGTGGCTGAAAGATATAGCGGCCGATCAGCGCAGCGATGGTGCCGTACCTTTTGTTATTCCCAACGTGTTGGGCGATAACGCTTCAGCCTCTACCGGCTGGGCCGATGTAGCCGTAATTATACCGTGGAATATATACCAAGCCTTTGGCGACAGGCGGATATTGGAGAACCAGTATGAAAGCATGAAGGCATGGGTAAATTTCATGGAGAGCAAAAGCAAGAACGATCTCTGGAACACCGGCTTTCACTTTGGCGATTGGTTGTTCTATCGTCCGTTTGATGATAATGATGGCCGCTCGGCTGTAACCGATAAATATCTTATAGCGCAATGCTTCTGGGCGCACTCCACACAATTACTATTGAACGCTGCACAAGTGCTCGGTAAAACAGAAGATATACAACACTATACCGCGCAACTGAAAAAGATCAAAGAGGCTTTTATAAAAGAATATACTACATCTTCCGGTCGCCTGGTATCCGGCACACAAACTGCATATGTACTCGCACTTAATTTCGATATGCTTCCGGAAGAACTTCGTGCGCAGGCAGCGCAACGCCTCGCACAAAATGTAAAAGACTATGGCAACCACCTCACTACCGGTTTTCTGGGTACGCCTTATCTCTGCCATGTACTTACGCGATTCGGCTATACCGATGTTGCTTATGACTTATTGTTACAGCAGGAATATCCATCGTGGTTATACCCGGTAAAGATGGGAGCCACTACTATATGGGAACGTTGGGATGGTATGAAGCCCGATAGTACCTTTCAAACACCCGGCATGAACTCGTTCAACCACTATGCCTATGGGGCCATTGGCGATTGGATGTATCGCACTGTAGCCGGTGTACAGGAAAGTGCTGCCGGGTACAAACAGAGTCGTATAGCACCCGAACCTGCCACCGGAAAACTAACGCAGGCAACAGCAGAACTACAGACCATGTATGGCTTGATCCGCTCTTCGTGGAAAATAGATAACGGTATATATACTTTGGATGTGCAGGTGCCGCCCAACACCACGGCTGAAGTTGTATTACCGCGTGCCGCACAGCAACGTGTAACAGAGCAGAAAGCAGAGCTTACTGCCGCTAAATTTACTTCCGAGAAACAAGGCGAAAATCTGAAACTGAAACTGGGATCCGGAGTATATCACTTTGAATACAACTGGCAATAGTATATAGCAACGAAACATGTATATACTTCATTCAAATAAAAAGAGCAGCCGGGCTGGCTGCTCTTTTTATATATACCATAGCACAAATTATTGAATTACTTCTTTTATTACTACATCAATTTCTCCGGTAACCCTGGCATCATTACCGGTACTATTTGCAGAACCCGTAATCTCAAATTTACCTTTCAGATGACCGGATGATTTCTCAAAAGAAAAATCGGTAATTGTTATATCATTCTCTCCTGACTCCATACCGAAACTGATATACGGATCACTCTTCTCAGTATACTGAAAGGTATAGTTAATTCCATCCGGAGAGGTATCTGTATCATTCGAAAGCGAAAATCCCATCGAAAGGTATCCACCGGTAGCTATATCCTGTCGAAGTACACGGATATTAATCGTTCCGTCAGGCTTGACCTGGTAATACGAATAAGCGGCTCCGTTGGGATACAGTCCGGGCGCGAACTGTGTATATTCGTACGATTTATTGATTATCGTTTTATTATCGGAAGCAACTCCGTTAATCGTTCCTTTTACAAATCCCTGCTGCTGATATTCCAGTGCAGGTATATCATCGTCTTTGCAGGCAGTGAGCAATGCAACAACCGCCAGCATATATATTTTCAATACCGTATTTATGCGCATAGCTATTGTATTATTTTCTTCACTACCACATCAAACGATCCGGTTACAGTCGCTGTATTGTTGGTGCTGTTACTAATACCTGATATCGAGTAATCGCCCTTAACCTGCCCTGTGGTTGTATTGAAAGTAAAGTTTGTCAGCTGCGATACATTGGATGAACCCGTAGACATAGAGAAGTACAGGATCTTGTCGGTCTCTTTTATATAGGTGATGCTAATGTTGTAATCCGGAGAAGTATCCTGCTCATTGTCAAGCGACAGTTGTAATGTAACCAGGCCACCGGTCTGCATATCCTGCCGAACGATTTGAATGTCTATACTCTCATCGTCATGCACCGAATACAGCGAAGAGTAGGGCCCGTAGTAGGCACTTGGAGCATAACGGTTATACGTAAATTGTTCGTCTATCGCAGTTTTATCGTCAGAAGCTGTTCCGGTAATAGAACCCTGCACAGAGCCTTGCTGTATATATTCAATAGCAGGTATATCGTCATCACTACAGCCGGTAAAAAATACCAGAGCGCACAACGCCATGGCCAGAACGGATTGGGTCTTGTTCATAGGGGGATTCTTTTTGGTTAATCTATACAAGATAAACAAAAGTTTTATCTATAGCACAGTTTCGGCAACCCATATTCACCGACCTCACTCTTTCATTCACCTACCATCCTCTTCTGCACACCTATTCGCCATAGTCGCGCGCACTGTAGCAACCGTATATTCACTAAAACATCATACCACTATGAACACAACAGAGTATATGGAAAATAAAACATGCAAGAACTGGGAAAACCCTGACAGAACCGGTCGCGTATTAGCCGGCTCCGTTATACTTGGCGTAGGTGGAGTTTTACTCGCCAGCAAAATGGGTTTTGAATTTCCGGAGTGGATATTTACCTGGCAGATGCTGGTGATAACAGCCGGTATCTATATAGGAGCCAAACACCGCTTCCGTTCTTTCGGCTGGCTTATACCGGTAGCCGTAGGTGTTATTTTCCTGGTCGATCGCTTTAACGATAACTTTTCCGT